>NZ_JBSFKQ010000018.1:0-114208 GCF_053598615.1 Kitasatospora sp. NPDC001095
CCTCTGCCCCCCCCCCCCGCTCTTCCGATCGGGTGGGCGCCCGGGCGGGGCCCGGAAGGGGCGGGGGCCCCGGTCCGTCGGGCGGACCGGGGCACCCGGCGCGGTGGCACCCCCGTGGCGGTGGCGCCCCGTGGCGGTGCCGGTGGGGTCTCAGCCCCGCAGGACCTCGCCGACCAGGGCGCGGGCCTCGTCCTGGACCCGGGCGAGGTGTTCGTCGCCGCGGAAGGACTCGGCGTAGATCTTGTACACGTCCTCGGTGCCGGAGGGCCGGGCGGCGAACCAGGCGTTCTCGGTGCAGACCTTGATGCCGCCGATGAGGGCGCCGTTGCCGGGGGCCTTGGCGAGGACGGCGGTGATCTTCTCCCCGGCGATCTCGCCGGCGCCGACCCGTTCGGGGGACAGTCGGGCCAGGCGGGCCTTCTGCTCGCGGTCGGCGGGGGCGTCGACGCGGGCGTAGGAGGGGGCGCCGTGGCGCTCGGTCAGCTCGCGGTAGTGGGCGCTGGGGGTGGCACCGGTGACGGCGGTGATCTCGGAGGCGAGCAGGGCGAGCAGGATGCCGTCCTTGTCGGTGGTCCACACCCCGCCGTCGCGGCGCAGGAAGGAGGCGCCGGCGCTCTCCTCGCCGCCGAAGCCGATCGAGCCCTCCAGGAGGCCGTCGACGAACCACTTGAAGCCGACCGGGACCTCGACCAGGGGGCGGCCGAGGTCGGCGGCGACGCGGTCGAGCATCGAGGAGGAGACGAGGGTCTTGCCGACGCCCGCGTCGCCGGGCCAGTCGGTGCGGTGGCGGTAGAGGTAGTCGACGGCGACGGCCAGGTAGTGGTTGGGGTTCATCAGGCCGCCATCGGGGGTGACGATGCCGTGCCGGTCGGCGTCGGCGTCGTTGCCGGTGGCGATGGCGTACTCGTCCCTGCGGCCGATGAGGGAGGCCATCGCGGCCGGGGAGGAGCAGTCCATGCGGATCTTCCCGTCCCGGTCCAGCGTCATGAACCGCCAGGTCGGGTCGGTCACCGGGTTGACGACGGTCAGGTCCAGGCGGTGGGTGTCGGCGATGCGCGCCCAGTAGGCCACCGAGGCGCCGCCCAGCGGGTCGGCGCCGATGCGCAGTCCCGCGTCCCGCACCGCGTCCAGGTCCAGGACGGAGGGCAGGTCCTCGACGTAGGCGGTGAGGTAGTCGTGGCGCCCGGTGGTGGCGGCGGCCAGCGCCCGCGCGTAGGGGACCCTCTTGACGCCGCGCATGCCCTCGCGGATCAGTTCGTTGGCGCGGTCCTGGATCCAGCCGGTGGCCCGGGAGCCGGCCGGGCCGCCGCTGGGCGGGTTGTACTTGAAGCCGCCGTCGCGCGGCGGGTTGTGCGAGGGGGTGACCACGATGCCGTCGGCCAGCGCCCGGGGGCTGCGCCGGTTGTGGGCGAGGATGGCGTGCGAGACCGCCGGGGTGGGGGTGTAGCCGTCGGCGGCGTCGATCAGCACCTGCACGCCGTTGGCGGCCAGCACCTCCAGGGCGGTGACCTTGGCGGGCTCGGACAGGGCGTGGGTGTCGGCGCCGAGGAACAGCGGGCCCGCGACGCCCTGTTCGGCCCGGTACTCGCAGATCGCCTGCGTGGTCGCGGCGATGTGGTCCTGGTTGAAGGCCGCGTCCAGCGACGAGCCGCGGTGCCCCGAGGTCCCGAACGACACCCGCTGCCCGGGCTCCTGCGGGTCCGGGTTCAGCGCGTAGTACGCCGTCACCAGCCTTGCCACGTCCACCAGGTCGCCTGGCTGCGCCGGCTGCCCGGCCCGTGCGTGTGCCATCCGTCTTCTCCCGCCGAAAGTCGGTACTCGCGATACGTCGTCGCTGCGCGTTCACCGATCGTAGCCAGAACGCGACCGTGCCCCGAACCGCGCGAGCGGTCCGGGACACCGCTCACGGGCGGGGACGGACGGGGACGGGCAGCCTTGAGACGGCCTTCAGGCGGGCTTGAGGCAAGCGGCCGCAACGGGCTCGAGACAGGCGCCGGGCCGGGCTCGAGACAGGCGCCGCAACGGGCGTCAGGCGGGCAGTTGCTGGCGGTGGGCCGCCAACTCCTCGGCGGTGGTGGTGGCGAGGAACTCCGTCACCCGGTACTCGGTCAACCCGGCCCGCACGAACGGGTCGGTGGCCACCAGCGCCTCGACGCACGCCCGGTCCTCGCCCACCGCGATGATCACCCCGCCGTCGCGCGGCACCTTGCGTCCCGAGGCGAGGAAGGTGCCCGCCGCGTAGTGCTCCCGCAGCCACTGCACGTGCTGCGGCAGCACGGCGTCGATCGACTCCAGGTCGGCGGTGTACGTCAGCTCCAGTACGAACATGGGTCCCAGGCTAGGGCCTGCCCGCGCGGCGCCCGCCGGGAGGGGGGCGACCCCCGTCCCGCCGCCGCGCGCAAGGCCCGCGGCAGGACCCGGCACGCCCCGTTCTCGCCTTGCCGCGCGGGGGCGCGCGCCCCCCAGACTCGTGCGCATCCCCCTTCGCGCCCACCGCGCCGCCGCCCCCTTCGCGGGCGCCCGGCGCGCACGGCGTGCTGCCCGCGCACGGGCACAGGGGGCCACAGGAACGACGAAACGAGGGGGACGGGCGGATGCGCGTGCACGAGGACCTGGTGCCGAGGGCGCGGGTGCGGCTGCTGCTGAGCCACGAGTGGATCCTGACCGGCGAGGACGCGCTGTGGGTGTACCGGACGCTGTTCGCGGCCAGCCCGCACGTGTACGCCCACAAGCTCGTCCACACGCTGCTGGACGCCGGCCGCTCACCGCTGGTCGCCGACCTGCCCCGGGCCCGGCCGGCCCTGCCGGAGGAGGCCGCGACCGCGACCGCGTGGGTGGACCAGGACCTGACCGGCGTACCGGCCGATCGTCGTGGACGCCGTGTTCCACGGCCTCGCCGCACCGAGGGAGCAGCAGAACGACCGTGCAGGACAGTAGGTGATCACCCGGAAGGTGCGATACAAACGACAATCCTTTATTTGACGACTGATCGGAGAAGACCTGATATGAGCAGCTCAGGGCTGTCGCGCCGCGCCCTCCTCGCCTCCGCCGGCGCCGGGGCCGTCACCGCCGTCATCGGCTGGAACACCGCCACCGCCGCGTGGGCCACCGAAGCCGACGACGCAGCCGTACCCGACATCGCCCGACTGCCCGCCCTGGACGGCACGGTGACCCTGCAGGGCCAGGGCCTGGACCGCTTCTGCGGCGACTTCGGGCACCTGGTCACCGCCGCGCCCCGGGCGGTGCTGCGCCCCGGTTCGGTGCGCGACGTGCAGCAGCTGGTCGCCTTCGCCCGCCGCCACCGCATCCCGGTGGCCGTCAACGGGCAGAGCGGGGACCTCGCGCAGCTCGGCGAGGAGGGGCTGGAGTCGCACTCCAGCTACGGCCAGGCCAACCCGCGCGGCGGCGTGGCCATCGACGCCCGCGGCCTGTCCGGGATCGTGTCGGTGAGCGCGGGACGTGCCGTGGTGGAGGCCGGGGCGACGTGGGCGCAGGTGACCGAGGCGGGCCTGGCGGCGGGCTGGGTGCCGCCGGTGCTCACCGACTACCTGCACCTGTCGGTGGGCGGCACGCTGAGCGTGGGCGGCATCGGCGGCGGTGTGCAGCGCTACGGCATGCAGGTCGACAACGTGCTGGAGCTGGACGTGGTGACCGGCACCGGCGAGCTGGTGACGGCCTCCCCCACCCGCAACCGGGAGCTGTTCGAGGCGGTGCTGGCCGGCGGCGGCCAGGTCGGCGTGATCGTGCGCGTCACCCTCGCCCTGGTGAAGGTGCGCGAACGCGCCCACGTGTTCTCGCTGTACTACGACGACCTGGACGCCTACCTCGCGGACCAGGAGAAGGTGCTGGCCGGGCGGCGCTTCGACTTCCAGGTCGGTGACGTGGTGCGCAGCGCGGACGGTTCGCGCTGGCGTTACAAGGCGGAGCTGGTGGCGTTCGCGGACGCCGGGCAGCAGGTGGACCGGGCGGCGCTGCTGGCGGGGCTCGTCCCGGTGGAGACGGAGGTGGTGGAGCAGAGCTGGCGGGAGTACGCGTACCGGGTGGACGGCTTCTCCGGGTACCTGCGGGCGGCGGGGTTCTGGGCGCTGCCCAAGCCGTGGCTGAGCGTGTTCCTGCCGGCGGCGTCGGCGCGGGCGTTCATGGCGCGGGCCGCGCAGGTGCTGACGGCGGCGGACCTGGGGGCGGGGCTGCTGCTGTTCTACCCGTACCTGCGCTCGAAGGTGCGGGCGCCGCTGGCGGTGCTGCCGGGGCAGGAGGAGGTGGGCTGGCACTTCGACCTGCTGGCGTTCCCGGGGCCGGGGGCGGACACGGCGGCGATGCTGGAGCGCAACCGGCTGCTGTACGACCTGGCGGTGGAGCTGGGCGGCAAGCGGTACCTGATCGGGGCGGTGCCGGGGATGACGCGGGCGGACTGGCAGCGTCACTACGGGGGGCTGTGGGAGCGGGTGGTGGCGGCCAAGCGGCGCTGGGACCCGGCGGGGATCCTGACGCCCGGGCAGGGCATCCACGCGTCCTGACGCGCCGGTGCGGGGCCGCCCGCGCCGGTGCGGGCGGCCCGGCGGCCTGTCCGCCTTCCTTCCCCGGCGCGGGGGCCGGCGGGCGGGGGGCCGGCGGCGCGGTCGGGGCCGTGGCGGCGTCCGGCGGCGATGCGGCGCCCGCCCGGTGCCGCTGTGCGATATTGCGGACATGGTCACGACGAGAGGGCAGGTCATGAAGTTCGCAGTCATCGGCGGCACCGGGCTGATCGGGTCGCAGGTCGTCAGGAACCTGAACGCCGCGGGTCACGAGGCGGTGGCGCACTCGAAGTCCACGGGGGTCGACGTCATCAGCGGCCGGGGGCTGGACGAGGCGGTGGCGGGGGCCGACGTCGTCGTCGACCTGACGAACTCCCCGACCTTCGACGAGGCCTCCCCCGCCTTCTTCCGGACCTCGATGGACAACCTGCTGGCCGCCGCCGAGCGCGCCGGCGTCGGCCACGTCGTGATCCTGTCGATCGTCGGCACCGACCGGGTGCCGGAACTGGCCTACTACCGCGCCAAGGCGCTCCAGGAGGAGATCCTCGCGGCCGGGCCGCTGCCCTACTCGATCGTCCGGGCGACGCAGTTCATGGACTTCGTCGACGCCGTCCTGTCCTGGACCGCGGACGGCGACACCGTCCGGCTGCCCGCCACGCCGATCCAGCCGATCGCCTCCAAGGACGTCGCCGAAGCGGTGGCGCTGGTCGCGGCGGGCACCCCGCTGAACGGCATCCGCAACATCGCCGGCCCGGAGGTCTTCCCCCTGGACGAGCTGGGCCGGATCACCCTGGCCGCCAAGGGCGACCACCGCACCGTCGTCACCGACCCCACCGCCGGCATGTTCGCCGCCGTCCAGGGCGACGTCCTCACCGACGGGAACGCCCGGCTCGCCCCCACCCGCTACGCGGACTGGCTCTCCTGACCCGCCCTCACCGGCCCACGGGAACCCGGCGAGCCCGGGAGCCCGAGGGGCCGGGCGCCTGGGATCCCGGGGAGGGGCCGGGCGCCCGGGGGCCGGGGAGGGGCCGGGCGCCCGGGGGGGTCAGAGCGCGGACAGGAGCAGGAGCCTGAACGGCGGCCGGCCGTGCGCGGTGTCCAGCCGTTCGCCCGCGCGCGGCGGATGCCGGCGGCGACCTCCCGCGGCATGACCACCTGCGGCGGTACCGCGGCCGGGGTGCGGGCGGTGGGCCGGGCGCGGAAGCCACCGGTCCGGGCGCCGTCGCGGGCCCTGTGGTGTGTCCGGCATCCGTGGGGGTGCCGCACCGCGGACACGGCGGGGGCAGCGGGGGCGGCGGCGGGTGTGGGCTGGGACATGACGTCGAGCGGCCGGAAGGCGACCGGCGACCCGGAGTGCCGGTTCAACCTCTCCGGCACGGGCCCCGGCGAAGCGGGCCATGGACCGTTCTCCAACTCATGGGCCGGTAGGCCTGGTTGACCGTCACCAGGATCACGCCGAGCTTGGCGGTGGCGCACTGGGTGAGCGTCCGCTCGGCGCAGTCGGGGGCCCGGATGCCGACCCGGTTCCCTTGGGCGATCGCGAGCTCCAGCAGGCCGGGCGCCCGGGCGTCGACGTCGGTGGCGGGTTCGGTGTACGTCCAGCGGCGGGCGGCGGCCCGGTCGACCAGGGCGTCGCGCTCGGGGAAGGTGCGCAGCGCGCGGGCGGGGTTCTCCCCGATGATGTCACCGAGCAGCGGGAGGTCCGCGGTGCCGGAGGCGTGGCTGCGTGGGGTCGGCGTGGTCGGCACGGGCCGGCTCCCGGGGGCGGCGGGGGGCCGGGATGCTGTCGCACGGCCATGAGCCGTTGCCGTGGCCGAGGATCGAGGACTTCGGCCTGACGGCCGCCGACTTCGCTGCCGAGCGCGGCCGGCGAGGTGTCGCCGGCCGTGCTCGCCTTCCGGGCCGCCTGGCGGGCGGTGAGCGGCCGGCAGGCCGAGCGGCCCACCGGCATCCGGGACTACGAGGTCGGCGGCACCGACGACGGCCGGCTGGTGACGCCGGCCGGGATCCGCGCCGCCCTGGCCGCCCTCGCGGCGCGGCCCGCCTCGGCCCGGGCCGGGACGTTCGCCCGAACGCCGCGCCGGGAGGAGTGGGTCGGCCACCTCACCCGCGCGGCGGCCCACGGTGGGTTCCGGGCCGCGTGGGCGGCCGCGGGACAGGTCCTCAGCGGGCGAGGCGGCCGAGCAGGGCGGAGGCGGCGCCGATGCCCAGGAGGGTGGCGAGGGTGAGGACGGCGAAGTCCAGGGGCAGGTGGCTGGGGGTGCCGATGAGCAGGCCGCGCAGGGCGTCGACCTGGTAGCTGAGCGGGTTGGCCTTGCTGACGGCCTGCAGCCAGCCGGGCATCAGGGCGAGGGGGTAGAGGGCGTTGGAGGCGAAGAACAGCGGCATGGTGATGGCCTGGCCGATGCCCATCAGGCGGTCGCGGGTCAGGACGATGCCGGCGATGGCCATGGACAGGCAGGAGAAGAACGCCGAGCCGAGCAGGACGACGGCCACGACGCCGGCCAGCCGCAGCGGGTTCCAGGTCATGGCGACGCCGAGGGCGGCGGCGATCAGCACGACCACGGCGGCCTGGAGGACGGCCTTCACTCCGGCGGCGAAGGCCTTGCCGGTGACGAGGGCGGCGCGCGGGGTCGGGGTGACCAGGAGTTTGGTGAGGACGCCGGAGTCCCGCTCCCAGATGATCATGATGCCGTAGAAGATCGCGATGAACATCGCGGACTGGGCGATGATGCCGGGTGCGAGGAAGTCCAGGTAGGGGATGCCACCGGTGGGGATCGCCTTGAGACGGGTGAAGGTCTGGCCGAAGATCAGCAGCCACAGCGCCGGCTGGATCGCCCGGGTGTAGAGCTCGGTGCGGTCGTGGCGCAGCTTCTGCAGTTCGACGGCGCACATGGCGCCGACGCGGGCGGGTACCAGGCGCCAGCCGGTGCGGGCGCGCGGGGGCACCAGCAGCAGGGACAGGTCCGGGCCCGGGTCGGCGGGTTCGGCCGACGCAGCCCGCGGGTCGGCGGGTTCAGCCGACGCGGCCTGCTGTGCGGCGGGTTCGGCGGACATCGGAGAAGTCTCCTTCGGTGGCGTCGGCCAGTTGGCGGCCGGCGAAGTGGCGGAAGACGTCGTCCAGGGTGGGATTGTCGTGGGCGGGGTCGGTGTGGCGGACCCGGTCCTTGAGTTCGGCGGGGGTGCCGAGCGCGCGGATGCGGCCGCGGTCCATGAGGGCGATGCGGTCGCAGTGGCGGTCGGCCTCGTCCATGTAGTGGGTGGTGACCAGGACGGTCATGCCGGTGGCGGCGCGCACGGCGTCGACGCGTTCCCACACGCCGGTGCGGGCGATGGGGTCCAGGCCGATGGTGGGTTCGTCGAGGACGAGCAGGCGCGGGGCGCTGACCAGGGCCTGGGCGAGTTCGAGGCGGCGCACCATGCCGCCGGAGTAGGTGGCGGCCATCCGTTCGGCGGCGTCGGTGAGGTCGACGGCCGCCAGGGCCTGGTCGACGCGGCGGACGCGTTCGGCGCGCGGGACGTCGAAGACGCGGGCGAACAGGGCGACGTTCTCGCGTCCGGTCAGGGCGGCGTCGGCGGACAGCTGCTGGGGGACGTAGCCGAGCAGGCGGCGTACCCGCATGGGGTGGCGGGTGGCGTCGTGGCCGAAGACGCGGACCATGCCGGGGCCGACGGGCAGCAGGGTGGTGATCGCGCGGATGGTGGTGGTCTTGCCGGCGCCGTTGGGGCCGAGCAGGCCGAACACCTCGCCGGTGCGCACGCTCAGGTCGATGCCGTCGACGGCCCGGGTGGCCTTGCCGCGGCCGTGGCGGAAGACGTACGTCAGGCCCTGGCACACCACGGCGTCGGCGTCGTCGGTGCTCATCGCTCCCCCTGCCCTGGTGGGGTACGCGGGACGGCCGGCGGGGTGCGCGGGAGGTCGGGCGGGGTACGCGGGACGGCCGGCGGGGTGCGCGGGAGGTCGGGCGGGGTACGCGGGAGGTCGGGCGGGGTACGCGGGACGGCCGGCGGGGTGCGCAGGGCGTCGGCGACCTGCCGCAGGGCGGGCAGGGCGGCGGCCAGGGCCTCGCGCTGGGCCGGCGGCAGGCCGGTGACGATGTCGCCGATGAGGGCGCGGCGGCGCCGGCGCCAGTCCTCGATCCGTTCGGCGGCCTCGGCGGTGGCGTGCAGGAGGGCGGCGCGGCGGTCGGCGGGGTCGCTCTCGCGGCGCAGCAGGCCTTGGGCGACGAGCTGGTTGACGAGGGTGGACACGGAGTTGCCGGCCAGGCACAGTTCGTCGGCGGCTTCGCAGACGCGCAGTGCGGGGGTGTCGTGGACCAGGCGCAGCAGTTCGATCTGGGCGCCGCGCAGGTGGGGTTCGTGTGGGGTGCTCTGGCGCAGGCGGCGGCGGACCAGGCGCTGGATGCCGACGAGGAGGGTGGAGAACTCGTCGGCCAGCGCGACGTCGAGCGTTGCGGGCTCTGTCGCGGTCATACCCCTCATTTTAGCTCTGTGTGCGAGGTATTGGTCGGGTGTGCGGGCGGGTTGGTGGGTGGGTTGTCGGGTTGGTGGGTGGGTTGTCGGGTTGGTGGGTGGGTTGTCGGGTGGGCGGGTTGGTGGGTGGTGCGCTGGCCGTGGACGAGGGCGGGCAGGGTGCGGTCGGCGAGGGCTTCGGTGGTGCGGGCGTACTGGGCGGGGGGCCATGGTGTCGGGCAGTTGGCGTACGGGGACGAAGCGGGCGCCGAGCAGGCCGCTGTGGTGTCGGGGCGGGACGGTGAGGGGGGTGGTGTCGGGGACGGTGCCGCCGTCGAAGACGAGGCTGAGGGCTGGAGGTAGTGGTGGGCGGGGGTGAAGTCGACGGCGAGGATGTCGGTCAGGCGCAGGTGGAGGCCGGTCTCGGCGTTGAGGTGGCGGGCGGCTGCGAGGTGCGGGGGCTCGTCGGGGCGGGCGGAGCCGCCCGGGAGGATCATGCCGTCCATGTCGTCGGGGTCGACGAGGAGGACGTCGCCGCGGGGTTGCGGACGAGGACGAGGCAGCCGAGCCGGCAGACGGGGGCTTGGCGAGCCGGGCGAGCACCTCCCGGCCGAAGAGGCCGGCGGGGAACTCGCGGTTGATGTCGCCGCAGTGGACCAGGGCCCCGGCGTTGATCTCACACAAGGTGGCGCCGAAGACCGGGCGACCGGCGGGCGGACGGGCGGCGGGTCGGCGGTCCGCGCCCCGGCGCCGCCACTCCCGGTACGGCGACACCGCGGTGCGGTGACGACACCGGGGCAAAGCGGCGACACCGGCGGCGTCGGGGGCGGATCGGTGCCCGTCGGCCGGCACGGCCCGTCAGGCGCGGGCGGGCTCCCCCACGCCGACGGCGCGCAGGGCACGGGCGGTGGTCTCCCGGTGCTCGCCGACCGGGGCGACGTAGTCGAGGACGGCACGCGCGGCATCCTCGCCCAGGGTGCGGGTGATCACCCAGGTGGCGAGGTACTGGGAGGCCAGGCAGCCACCCGCGGTGGCGATGTTGCCCTCGGCGTGGAACGGCGCGCCGGGCACGGTGACACCGAGGGCCTCGAGGAAGGGCCGGGTCGTCGCGTCGGTACAGGCCGGCATGGAACCCAGCAGACCCAGATGGGCCAGCACCAGCGCGCCGGAGCACTGGGAACCGATCAGCTGCCGGGCGGGGTCCAGCGGCAGCCGGGCCAGCAACGGGGCATCGGCGACCACGTCACGGGTCCGCACCCCGCTGCCGATCAACACGACGTCGGCCTCGGCGACGAACTCGATCGGACGCTGCCCGGCGACCCGGACACCGTTCATCGAGGTGACCTGCGGCGTCGGCGTGGTGACGAAGGCCTCCAGACCGTCGTTACGGCAGCGGTTGATCAGTGCGGAAGCGATGAAACTGTCGAGTTCGTTGAACCCGTCGAAGGTGACCACGGCGACCTGTGCCATCACTGCTCCCTCATACGGCGTCACATGTCCGACCCCCAGTGTGCCGCGCCCCACAACCAAGAGCGCGACGGCCCGACACCGACACCGGCACCGGGGCCGGTGCCGGTGCCGGAGGGGCGATGCCGGGCCGGGGCCGGGGGCGGCGCCGAGGGCGCGGCGGTGCCGGGGGGCGGTGCCGGGGGCCGGGGGCCGGGGGTTCAGACCGCGACGAAGCGGCGGTGGCCGTCGGCGGCGAGGATGCGGCCGAAGCGCATACCGGGCAGGTGGGCGGCGACGAGGAGGTCGTCGGTGTCGGCCGCCTGGTCGGCGAGGCGGTTGCGCACGGCCGAGGCGGCGACAGGGTCGACGTCCCAGACGACCTGCCAGTCCCGCTCACCGAACTGGACGACGGAGTGCACGACGTCCCCGAGCAGCAGGGCCCGGCGCCCGCCACCGGAAAGCACGTAGACGGTGGTACCCGGGGTGTGGCCGGGCAGGTGGAGAGCATCGATACCGGGAGCGAGGGTGAAATCGGTGTCGAACAGCTCCAACCGGCCCTCGAGGGGGCTGAGCTTGGCGACGGCTTCGGGGGTCGCGGTGTCACCGGTGACGAAGTGCTGCCAGTCGGCGCGGTGGGCGCGGTAGACGGCGTTGGGGAAGACGGGCCGGCCCCCGACACAGGCCCAGCCGACGTGATCGAAGTGGAGGTGGGTGAAAACGACATCGGTCACGTCGCCGGGGGCGGTACCGTGGGCGGCGAGCGAGTCCAGCAGGGCACCCCCGCGGTAACGGCCGTCGTCGTGCGGGCCGACCCCGGCATCGACCAGCACCGTACGCTCACCACCACGTACCAGGAACCCGCCGAGCGGCAGGGCGAGGGTACCGCCGGGCCCGAGATGATGACGGTGGCAGGCCCACGGATCGTCGACGCCGGGACGGGTGAGGATGTCCGCGGCCCTCTCCGTACCCGTTCCGTCCATGACCGCCAGAACCTCGATGTCACCGATCCTCATCCGCACACCCTCCCGTGACCACACGTCAACACGCCCGCCGCACACCGGCAACCGGTCACGCGGACTCTCGACCACAACCACCCCGGGCGACACGGCATTCCCACCGACACCCGAAGACCACACACCCCTCCCATCCCCTGTCTTCCCCCGCCCTCCCCTGCCCTGTCCTGCCCGTCCTGTTCACGGCGGGTCGCTCGCGGATGCCCCGGCGCAGGCAGGCGGCTTCACCCACCGCACTGAACGCCGGCAGGCCAGGCGATCGGCCCTGGTAGCGTCATGCGCGTGAAGTCACGCGCACCGCGCGGACTTTGACCATCGAACGGACGGGGGTCGAATATTGGGAAGGGGTGGTGGGTGTGGGACGGGCACGCGTGGCGGCGCGGGTGATCGTGCACCCTGGCGTGGAGGACGTGAGCGTCCAGCAGGTACTGGAGGCACTCGCTGACCCAGCCCGCAGGACGGTGGTACGCACACTCGCACACTCCGGAGCCGACCTCAGCTGCGGCTCCTTCGACCTCCCGGTCGGGCGTTCGACCTCCAGCCACCACTTCAGCGTGCTACGCGAAGCCGGCGTACTACGCCAGTACTACGTCGGCACCACCAAGATGAACGCGCTACGCACCGAGGAGCTGGAACGACGCTTCCCGGGCCTGCTGTCGGCAGTGGTAGCCGCCGCCGACGCGGAAGCACAGCAGACCCCGAAGGCATGAGAGGAACCCGGACCCCCAGGGCGTGACAGGAACCCGGACCCCGAGGGCGTGAGGGCGGGTCGGTCGCGGACGGAGAGGACGATCACGCAGGACGATCTCGCAGGACGATCTCGCCGATCCGGACGCCGGATTCGAGGTGGCGGTGGGCGTCGGCAACGGCGTCCAGGCGTCCTCGAAGACACGGTCGACAACCCGGGGGGGTGAACCGGCCACCGGCCAGGCCCGCGGTCACGAACACGCGGGCACAGCGCAGGCGTTCGCCGTCGCGGGCCACCTCACGCATACCGAAGAAGAGCCGGCAACGAGGACGAAGGCGGCCGGGCCGGGCCGGGCCGGGCCATGGAGTGTCGCCCAGGCCGAGGCCGCCGTACACGACCACGCGACCGGGTCGGGGCGAGGACGCGCGCGAGAACGAGGACCCCAGGTCCCGCAACGGGGGCCGAAGACGATGCACACACCGCGTCCGGCACTCACGGCATCGACCCCGGCGACAAAGCCCTCCCCGCCGGCGACACCGCCGCCGGCGCCGGCAGACGCCGCGCCTCCGCGCGGACGCGGGTGCCAGGTGGTGGTAGCGACGGGGCGGGCACCCAGACGACGGACAGCACCACTAGCGGCAGGCCCCCGCCACGGACGGCGCGACCAGCACGCCGCCGGGGGCGCAGACAGCCATCCCCGACGAGCACCCCGCAGGCAGCGAGGCAGGACATCCACCCGGCGACACCCCAGGACCGGAGCGAGGTGTTCGAGGCACGGGACGGCCGCCCGGGCGCGGACCAGGACGCAGGCGCCGCAGACACCGCAGCCCTTCCGGGAGAACACGCACACAGTCTCCACACGCCGCCCGGACACGAACACGACGACGCCCCCGCCGACAGCCTCCACCGCACCCCAGGCCCCGCCACCAAGGACGGCGAGCAGACGCCGGCCACTCCACGCGGACACCGACACGCAAGAAGGCCACGCCCCGGAAGAAGCCGACCACCGCAACACACACGACCTGGGACCGGGGAGGGCGGGCCGGGTGGGTCCGGGGAGGGCGGGCCGGGGACCGGGCGCAGCCAGTCGATGGTCTCGGAGGCGTCGGCGTGCGCGGCTCGTTCGTCATTTCGCGTAGTCACCTGAATGGGTAGCACCGGATGGCCGTGTCCGGGGCGTCTTGCTGTGCTTGGCGAGGACACCCGATCCGGTGTCCGCCAAGGAGGTTGAAATGACCGCCTACCCGATACGCGCTCTGGTCGCCGGTACGTTGGCCGCGAGCGTCGCGATGTGCACCGTCCCCGCCGCATCGGCTGCCGGAAGCCCGGCTGCCGGTGCCACGATCCCGGCTCTCCAGCAGCGGACGCAAACCGACCTCACACAGGCCATGCGGGGCGAGGCGTTCGCCGACGCCTCCTACACCCTCTTCGCGGCCCAGGCCCGACGCGAAGGCCGGACGGCCGTGGCCGACCTCTTCCGGAAGACCTCCGGTGTGGAGCTGGGTGAGCACTTCGCCCAGGCGGCCGCGCTGGGCGGCCTCCTGGGCAGCAATGAGGCCAACCTCACCGCCGCCGTCACCGGAGAGACCTACGAGTCCAGGACCATGTACCCGACGTTCGCCCGCCAGGCCAGGGCGGCCGGCGACACCGCCGCCGCCGACCTCTTCACCGAGATCGCCAAGGACGAGGCAGCGCACCTGGCCGCGTACCAGGCCGCCCTCACCGCGGTCCGCACCGGCAAGGGCACCGTCCCGGCACCCCCGGCCGTCGGCCCCGTCACGGTGACAGCAGGAAAGCCCAAGGTCACCTCGGCGCAGACCAAGGCCAACCTCGACACCGCCATGCACGGTGAGGCCCTGGCACACGCCAAGTACAGCCTCTATGCCCAACGCGCCCAGCAGAGCGGCAATCCCGCCCTGGCACGCCTGTTCACCGGCATCTCCGATGTGGAGTTGCAGGAGCACTTCTCCGGCGAGGCGGCGCTGGCCGGAACGGTCGGCACCACGAGCCAGAACCTGGCCACCGCCATCACCGGAGAGACCTACGAGTCCAGGACCATGTACCCGACGTTCGCCCAGCAGGCCAAGGCCGCCGGCGACATCGCCGCGGTCGCCCTCTTCCAGCACAACGCCACCGACGAGGCCGGCCACGCCCAGGCGTTCCAGGCCGCCCGCAAGGGCCTCGGCTGACCAAAGGGTGACCGCCCCGTTCCGGTCGGCTCCCCGGAGCCCGCCCGAAACGGTGTCGGAGAAGTCGGGAGCGGGCGAACTCGACCGCTCCCGACTTCTCCCTGTTCGGTCAGCGGGCGAGGGAGAAGTGGTTCTCCTCTTCCTGGGTGAAGTGCAGGCGCAGCACGCCGTGCAGGCCGTAGGGGCGGGCGCGTAGATCGTCGGGTTTTTCGGGGCGCGAGCAGCCTTCCTCGTCGGCGGGTTGGAGGTGGGTGGTGATGCGGCGGGCGAGGCGGTGGATCTCGGGCGCGGCTCATGGTGGCGGTCGCTTCGGGGCCGCCGAGCGCGGGAGCGAGGGCCGGGTAGAGCCGGTGTTCCTCGGCGAGTTCGCGCGGCAGGCGTCGGTCGGTGGGCAGCCGGTCGACGCGGCACACGGTGTCCAGGGCGGCCGGGTGTCCGCCCCGCCAGTGAACGGTTCAACCAGCGGACAACCCAGCCCTGCCGGGCCTTGGGCCCACATGGCACGTCACGGCCATGGGGCGCCGGCGAGTTCGGGGCCGAAGCGACAGCCCGTCGGCCACGGCGTGGCGGGTCGAGCCGGCGTCGACGTTGCCCGGGACGCAGGCGCCGCTCTTCCCTGCTGGTCAGCGGCCGATCGGTGAGTGCCTGTCCCATCGGTGGCCGTGTCTCAGCCGAGCCGCGAGCGAAGACGCCGGTGCGCGAGCCGGACGGCGGTGGCCACCTGGTTGACCAGGTCCGGTAGTGCTGCTTGGACCGGGGCGCTGAGTCCGGGGCCGAGGCCGAAGTCCTCGCCCTCCACTGCGTGGACCACGAGTTCGAGTGGCATGCGGTCGAGTGCGACCGCCAGGGCGACGGTCTCGCCGAGGCCCAGGCCGTGGCTGCTGGCCGGGCCGCTCGCGCACCTGGCGGTGGCATCGGCGTCCAGGGTGTGCAGCCGCCCCGGGTTGCCGGGATGCGCGTGCACGGTCTCGACCACGATCACTCGGTCCTGGGCGGTCCAGTGGTCTAGCATTCGGCCGGGCTCGCCGTCGCTGACGGCGAGCAGCGTCTCCTGGGGGACCTGTCCGCTCAGCGCTTCGACGACGGCCGGGCCTGCTCCGTCGTCCCGGCGGTAGGAGTTCCCGACGCCGATCACGACGACCCGGCCCGTCACGCCCGGTCCACCGACCCCGCAGGGGATGGTCGGCCTGAGGGAACTGCTGGAGCGGACGGGGGGACGGCGGTGGCCGCACGGCGCTTGGAAGTGACGGAGCGGGTGGTGGGTTCGGGGATGTTATGCAGGTTGGGTGCGATGTGCACCTGACAGCGGGCGTCTGTGCGATCATCTGCCCGCTGTAGCCGATCATCGCGCAAGGAGTACACCCTCATGGCACGAGTCCGCGCCTTGCGGTGGAAGGCGGCCCTCGCCGCCCTGGCCACCGCCTGTATCGCGCTGCTGACCGGGCCGGCGGCGGGCCCCGCGGCCGCCGCCGACGCCCCCGTGGTCCGGTCGCTCACCCCCGGTGCGGACCAGTTCCGGCTGACCGACACCGACTACACGGCCGCCACCACCAACCTCTACAACCGGCACCTCACCAAGCACGCCGACCTGACCGACGTCGTCACCACCGACTACACCGTCAACTCGGCTGGCCAGACCGACGGTTGGCTGGGCCTGCGGCAGATGCGCCCCTGCACCGGCCTGGAGCAGGCCGGACTGCCGCCCGCCGACGTCGAGAAGAAGGTCGCCTGGTGCTGGTCCAGCGCCTACGGCGACGACACCACCCAGCACTGGTTCCCCCAGGGGCTCAGCACCACCGGCACGGCCGACGGCGGCGACGGCGCCATCCAGGGCCGCAGCGTCACCGCGGTCGCCTGGCACTACACCACGTACGACGACGACACGGTCACCACCGGCTGCAAGACCAACAACCTGCTCAAGCTCACCCTGATCGACCGGACCACCCAGAAGTACCGGCACGTCCTCCTGGTCGAGCCCACCAGCACCTCCGGCTCGGCCGCCGACTTCACGTACGTGACCGGCCACGGCGGCGGCATCGCCTGGTACGCCAACTACCTGTACGTCACGGACACCGCCAACGGCATCCGGGTCTTCGATCTCAACAAGCTCGCCAAGGTCGACACCTACGGTTCCGGTGTCAGCACCGCAGGCATGAGCGGCGGGAAGTCCACCGCCTGCGGCTACCCGTACGTGCTGCCCGAGACCCACCGCTACTTCCAGGCGAAGAAGGCGCCGAGCTGCGCCCCGGACGCGCCGATCGACCCGGCCTCGCTCTGCTTCTCCTGGCTCGCTCTCGACAAGACCGGCGGCGGTTCCACCTTCAAGCTGGTCACCGGCGAGTGGTACGGCGACACCTACGGCTCCCGGGTGGTCCGCTACCGGCTCAACCCGGCGAGTTCGGCCACCGATCCGGGCCTGCTCACCACCTCCGCCGAGCGCACCGTCGTCCAGGACGCCTTCACCACCCCCGGCTACCGCGGCCTCCAGGGCGGCATGACCTGGACCGACGCGCAGGGGACGCTCAACTTCGCGTTCTCCAAGGGATGCGGTACCAAGCCGGCGGTGCTCTCACACACCTGGGTCGGCGACACCCGTCCGGTCACCGGCTGCGGCAGCGAGACCGCCTGGGGCGGTAACTGGGGCGCGGGCTCGCCCCAGGCGCTCAGCTACTGGCCCAAGCTGGGGGCCAGCCAGGTCGATGAGCTGTGGGGTCTGACGGAGGGCATCTGCCGGGCCAAGGGGGACAAGCACTTCGCCGCCGGGGCCGACGACTCCGGGGTCTGCAAGAACTACGGCGGGAGCATCACGGCCTCGCTGCGCACGGTGTTCGCCGTGGGCTTCACCGATCCGGCGGTGCAGGGCCGGCACTGAGGCGTGCGGCTGCCGTCCTCTTGTCGATGGCTCGCGCTGGCCATCGGTCAGGCGGACCGGGAGCTGCCCTTCGAACTGCTCGCCACGATGGGTGAGGCGTCCTCGCTCCCGGGGTGAGCTGGGCCCGAAGGCCGACTGGCGCCACAAGATCGTCACAAGAGTCGGGGCTGGCGACAACTTGCGTGCTGAACAACAACGGGCCGTCTGAACAACAACGGCCCGTCAGACATCTCACTGATCCGGCGACAGTTGTCGCGCTGAACCGACCGAAGAACCGCACGTCAACCAGCGCACTTGACGACAGGTAGCATGCAGCGTCCCAGGTCTTGAGCCGGGCTGGGTGGAACCTGGCCGGGCGCATTGGGACTACCGGAGACAGGTCGCAGTCCGGACGAGGTCGGCGACGGCTCTGGACCGACTGTGCGGCGGCCAGGCGATCACGGTGGTGACTGTCGGCGCGTCCAGCACGGGCACGGCGGCGAGGTCACCGGGCAGTTGAGCTCGGCACGACTCCGGTGAGACCGCGCAAGCACGGCCGAGCGCGACGAGCTGCAACAACTGCGCATGGTCGCGGACCCGCGGACCGGGACCGGGCGGGTACGTGCCGTCGGGGTCGGGCCAGCGTGGCAGGGGCAGGCCGGGCAGCCCGGTGATGTCGGCCATGTGCACATGGGACCGGACGGTGAGCGGATGTCCGGCCGGCAGGACCACGACCTGGCCCTCCGTGCTGAGCTCTTCGGTGTGGAACCCGGCCGTCGAGTCGAACGGCCGGTGCAGTAGCGCCACGTCGGCCCGGCCCTCGCGCACAAGTCGTTCCTGCTCGGCCGGGCCGCACAGGATGACGTCGACGGGGACCGCGCCGGGCTCGGCGGCGTACGCGTCGAGCAGTTTCGCCAGCAGTTCGCGGGACGCGCTGGCCTTCGCGACCAGGACCAGGCCGGGACGGCCGGTCGAGGCAAGGGCGGCGCGGCGGGTCCGGCGCTCGGCCGCTTCGATCGCGTCGAGGGCCGCCCGGCCCTCGGCCAGCAGCACCGAGCCGGCTTCGGTCAGCGTGACGGTGCGGCTGGTCCGGTCCAGCAGCGCCGTCCCGAGTCGGCGTTCGAGCCGTTGGATCGCCCGTGACAGGGGCGGCTGCGCGATCCCGAGCCGCAGCGCGGCGCGCCCGAAGTGCAACTCTTCGGCGACAGCGACGAAGTAGCGCAGTTCCCTGGTCTCCATCCGGCCACGGTACTCCGGATCAATACCTGGAAGGTATCGTTGCCCACCCCATCGGTCTTGGACCCCCGCCGGGGTCCGAGAGCAGCATGGTCCCCATGAGCGAACGAACGATCGCGCTGGTCACCGGCGCGAACAAGGGAATCGGCTACGAGATCGCCGCAGGCCTGGGCACCCTCAACTGGAGCGTCGGCGTCGGCGCCCGCGACGATCAGCGCCGCAAGGCCGCGGTGGAGAGACTGCGCGCGGCCGGCATCGACGCGTTCGGCGTACCGCTGGACGTGACCGACGACGCGAGCGTGACAGCCGCGGCACGGCTGATCGAGGAACAGGCCGGGCGCCTCGACGTGCTCGTCAACAACGCCGCCATCGCGGGCGGCACTCCCCAGGAACCCACCCGCGTCGACCCCGCCACCGTCCGCACGGTCGTGGAGACCAACGTCATCGGCGTCATCCGCGTCACCAACGCGATGATGCCGCTGCTGCGCCGCTCCGCCTCACCGCGGATCGTGAACATGTCCAGCAGTGTCGGCTCCCTCACCCTGCAGTCAGGGCCTGCTGGTGAACTGACCACAGGTCCAGTGGCCGTGGCGTACGCGCCGTCGAAGACGTTCCTGAATGCCGTCACCCTCCAGTACGCCCGGGAGCTGAGCGGCACGAACATCCTGATCAACGCCGGCTGCCCCGGCTACGTCGCGACCGACCTCAACGGCTTCCGGGGCGTGCGCACCCCCGAACAGGGCGCGGCCATCGCCATCAAACTCGCGACCCTGCCCGACGACGGCCCGACGGGCCAGTTCTTCGACGACGCCGGCGTAGTGCCCTGGTGAAGTGAACGGCTTGTCATCACCCGCGCAGCCACCAGGGTGAGGCCGCTTCGCCCGCACGTCTCGAACAGCTTCATCGACTGCGTCGGCCGCCCCGGCCGACGCTCCGGTGCTCGGGGCAACGCCCCGGTGCTCGGGGCAACGCTCCGCACCGCTACTGGTTCGACATGGATGGCAGTTCATCGCAGGTTGTAAGCGGCGTGACCACTTGGTTCCAACAATCGTGCCCCGGGGATCCGGGTCGGGCACCGTGCGACGCACGCTCGAGGTCGGACCCGGGTCGAAGGCCGCTGCCTCGGCGGCCACGGCCGGTTCACCGGCCAGGAGTTGAGCCGGCCGGACGGTGAGAGCGAGGCGGCGGCGCATCGTCGGCGGTCAGGCGTAGGAGTAGCCGAGGGCGATGGTACTGGCCACGTCGGTGGCGGTGCTGGTCCAGGGGTCGAGGATGGCATCGTTGCCGGAGAGGCTCGGCTTGCCGGCGTGGTCGAGCTGCCAGCGGTCCCAGATACGGTCCACATTGGCATGCAGAAGCCAGAAGATCGGGTCGTGCGGGGCGGCCATGATGTCGCTGATGGTGCCGTTGCACCAGTTGTGCACGTCGTTGTGCGCGTCCGTCTCCAGGTGGCTGGTGAACGGGGTGTAGCGCGGGCGCAGCAGCAGGCTGTCGATCAGCGTCTGGGTCGGCAGCGAGCCGCCGTTCGCGCCGGGGACGCCGCGGGTGACGTTCGGGGGCTGCCAGACCCAGTCGGGGCGGGCGTGGTCGTTGGCGTAGTCCCAGTACGGGATGGTCAGGGTCGGCGCGCCGTTGGCGGGCTGGACGGAGCGCAGCAGGTTCTCCGCCTGCAGTGTGTAGCGGCGGTGCCAGGGCAGGAAGCGCTGAGTGCCGATCGGGCCACTCATCGAGTGCATCCGGTGGCTCATGTCGCCGTGGATGTCGGCCAGCGTCTTGTACGTCCCGGCGGCGTGGGCGGCCTTCAGGGCCGTGTTGAAGGCGTCCTTGTCGGCCTGGCTGAGCTTGCGGTGGTCGACCCGGGTGCGGGTGAGGCTGCCGGCGAGCTGGATGATGAAGTCCCGCGCGGTGTCGGCGGGCACCAGGTTCGACCAGGCCCCGTCCCCGGCTGCGGCGCCGAGCTGGGGCGGCAGCGTGGCGAGGTGTCGGTCGAAGCGGACGGCCACTGCCTCGGGGTCGAGCGCGGGGTGCAGGCCCCAGCCGTCCTTGAGGCGGAGCAGTTCGTCGTGGTCGGGGAAGTGCCCGGTCTCGGGGAGTTCGGCGGCGGTCTGGTCGATGGGTGGCATACGGAGCATCCCGTCGGTGCGTGGCTGGTGGGTCTGCTGCCACGGTCACGCGGCGGGTGCGCGGGTCGCGGTCGGGACGCGCCGAGCGGGCAGACATTCACTCCGCCAGATCAGCGGTTTGAGTCATCAGATGCGCTGGCCCGGACTGCCCTTGCTACCTGGCGCGCTCGGGAGCACCCTGGCGGGTGGCGCGGCACCAGGACCGGCCCCCCTGATCGACGTCGGCGACGCGAGCGCCTACCGACCGCCGCCCACCTCGCCTCGTACGCCGGCCTTGCCCCCGCGACCCGCAGTTCCGGATCCTCCGTACGCGGCGAACAACCCTCCCGGAGGGATGACGAGCAGCTGAAACGAGCGTTCTTCCTGGCCGCGTTCGCCTCGCTCAGCGACCCGGCCTCCCGCACCTACGACGACAGGAAGATCGGCCAGGGCAAACGGCATGTCCCGGGCCGAGTCCGGGCAGTAGCCGAGCGGGCAGGCCCCCTGACGGGGACCGGGTAGGAGGGTACGCCGAGCGGGTGCATCTCCTGTACGTCGACCAGCCGGTGACGGACGGATCCATGAGGGGCATCGCATTCGGAGGTTCCGGCGACGACGGCGGCGGGCGCGTGGCAGGACTCGGTGTCCGTGGCGGTCAGTGTCGCCGCCGGGCCAGCCATTCGGCGAGCACGGCGGCCTGGCTGTGGTCCGCATCCTTGGTGGCGGTCAGCAGCGTGAGCTTGTCGTGGGCGGCGAGGTCGCGCAGGTGCCCGGCCGCCTCGTGGTGTCGCGCATCCCGCAGTTCGGCCAGGTAGCGGCGGCGGAACTCGGGGAACCGGCTCGGCTCGTGGCCGTACCAGCGGCGCAGCTCGGTCGACGGGGCGACGTCGCGCAGCCACTCGTCCAGGGCGGCGTCCTCCTTCTTCATCCCGCGCGGCCAGACCCGGTCGACGAGCACGCGCTGCCCGTCCTGAGGCGAGGCTTCCTCGTAGATCCGCCGGTAGGCGATCCGTGTGGCCATGGGCGGCTTCCTTCCAGGTCGATCGGCTGCTTCGAGCGCTTTCGACCCTGGCGGTGGTGGGTCGTGGCAGCGCTCGGGACGCCGGACGCCGGTCCGGCGACCGGCTGGGACGGCCCGCGACACCGCGGGCGTCCCACGAGGGCGTCTGCCCGCATCAGGAGGATCCTCACCTGGCCGCGGCTCCGCCGCACATCCGATCCATGACCAGCCGATTCACGACCAGCCAAGCCACGACCAGCCGGTTCACGGCGCGACACGCAGCCGGCGTCCACCGGAGGCCTTCTCGACCGCCTTCTGGAGTTCGCCGCGGTTCGTCGTCGAACGGTGCGGGACGTCCAACTGCGTGGCCCTCTCGTAGAGCTCGGCCTTGGTGAACTGCTTCGGGTCCTCGTCGCCGACGGAGACCCGCTTCTTCGCGGCCGGCTTCCCGCCCCCGCTGCGGGAGCGCGAGGTGCTCTTCTTCCCGCCGGTGCCCTTCGGGGTGCGCTCGGTCTTCACGGTGCTCTCGGCCTTCACGGTGCTCTCGGCCTTCACGGTGCCCTCGGACTGGCGAGAGCCCAGGGCCTGCAGGGACAGTGCTGGCATGTGCGGGGGCATCGATGTCTGATTGCCGCCAGCGTGGTCTGCCCCTACTGATCACACTGGCGGCATGACGATGTCGTCCACTACAGACTCGATTACTGTCCTCACCGGCATGTATGCGGCTGAGGCGGAGTACCTGGCGGCCGGAGGCCCCGGCGAGGCTTCATTCGACCTGCTCGCCCCCTTCTTCGCACCGGATGTCGTGCTGCGTCAAGCCGATTCTCTGCCCTATGGGGGCACCTGGCGCGGGCACTCGGGCATGACACGGTTCTTCCTCACGATGGGTTCCGTTTGGGAGTCATTCGAGATGGTGGAGCAAGAGTTCCTCGCCACTGGTGAGACTGCCGTAGTGCTCACCCAGGTCCGTGCTCGTGCTCGTGCGACCGGCCGCGAACTCTCCTTTCCGATCCTGCAGACGATCACGGTCAAGGACGGGAAGATCACTGAGGTCCGTCCGTTCTACTGGGACACACAGGTCATCGCCGACGCCTGCGCAGAGCCGAGGGCGACCGGCTGATGTGGACGGTGAGTCCGCTGGTCACGGCCACTCGTTGATGGCCGTGACCAGCACGGTTGCCTCATGGCTGACCGCGAGCTTGTCGTACCGTGTCGCCGCTGCACGGCGTTTCTGAGGCGGTTGATACCGCATTCCACTGCGTGACGCCGCCTGTAGTCTTCCCGGTCGAACTTCGGCGCGGCCTGCCCGCGGGAGCCGAGGTTCTCGCGGTTGCGGACCTGGTCCGTCTTCCCCGGAATAGTGCACGAGCGTCCGGCGTCCGCGCAGGTAGGCGCGGTTCGCGCGGGAACCATGAGGGGGCGGACCCGAACCAGGTCCGGGCCGCGCACGACCGGCTGGCAGCCCGGGGCGCCGTGGTGGAGACGCTCGCCGCGCAGGACGGCCACGTCCTGGCGGGCGACGGCGCCCGGCTGCCGGTGGACCGGCGCCGCCCACCACCGTCTCGGTGCTCTACGACGCGCTGGTGGTGCCGGACGGCGGCGAGCAGGCGCTGCCCTCCGATCCGGACGCCGTCCGCTTCCTCACCGAGGCGCTGCGCCACGGCAAGCCCGTCGCGGTGCTCGGCAGCGGCGTCGAGCTGTGCCGGGCCGGCCGGGATCGGCGCCCCGGACGGGTTGGCCGGCGTCGCGGTGTGCCCGCCTGCCGAAGCGGTCGGGCCGTCGTTCCGGGAAGGGTTCGTCCGGCTGGTCGAACACACCGCTTCCCCGCGCAGTGATCCGTCGTCAACTCCGTTCTCACCTTTGCGCTTTCACCTACGGGCGAGCCGCCCAGCGGGGCTGACCGACACGGGGGATCGTCACCCGCGTTCGTCACGGTCCGCGGCTCCGGCCGCAGACGTCGCGGCCCTCCGATTGCTTCGACTCCCGACGACTTCCGGCCGCGCGGAGTGGAACGAGCATTTCCGGGCAGACGCGGCACAGGCGAACAGAACGCCCCAGCAACGAGAGGAGTCACACCATGGGCACCCAGGACAAGCTGCGCAACGCCGCCGAGAAGGCCCACGGCAAGGCCAAGGAGGCCGCCGGACGGGCCACGGGCGACCGCGCGGTCGAGGCCGAGGGCCGGGGCAAGCAGATGAAGAGCGATCTGAAGCAGGCCGCCGAGAAGGTCAAGGACGTCGGAAAGGACTGAACAGAAAGGACTGAACAGGTGAGCGACCAGGACCACCGGCCCGTACCGAAGGACCCCCCGGTGCCGGTCGAGACGCCGGACTCCCGGATGACCGGCGAGGGCGCGCCGCCGCCCCCTCCCGAGGAGGGGACGGACCCCTCGAACGAACCGACCGGGCCGGCCGATGACCCGGAACCGCACGAGCCGCCCGACTGAGCGGCCCCGGACCGATCATCACAGGTTCCGGCGTCACGCTCGGGCGAACGGGTGGTCCGCCACCGCGATCCCGCGCGCAACGGCGTTGCGCGCGGGACGCCGTCCCCGGCCGGACGGTACACCTGGGGCCGCTCGCCGCAGCAGCGGCGTGGTTTCCGATGGTCGGGACGGGGGTGACGAGATGCGGACGGTGGCCGAACTCCTGATCTGGTGGGGGTTGTTGGTCCTGCTGAACGTCGTGTTCATCAGCTCGGTGACGCCGCTCGAGACGGCCGTGGGCGGCGGCATCGCCCTTCTCGCGGCACTCGGCGCGGTGGCCGTCCGGCGGACCTCCGGCGCGGCCCCGGGCGGTCCGGCCCGCCTCGGCGCGGCACTCCTGGCCTTCCCGGGGACGCTGCTGGCCGACACCGGCCGTCTGGCACTCGCCGTCCTCTCCCCCGGCCACCGCGGCTCCGGCTTCCGCGCCGTCCGCCTCTCGCCCGGCACCGGGCCCGCCTGGGCGGCCGCGCTGCTCTCCTCCACCCCCGGCGCCTACGTCGTGGACGTCGACGGCCAGACCCTCCTGGTGCACTCGCTCGGCCGTGAATCCTCCTCCTTGGAAGGCGCGTTGACGGAGGCGGCCGAGTGAACGCCTGGCTGCTGGCGGCGGCCGTCCTGGCCGGCGGCGGGATCGCGCCGTGCCTGCTGCTCGGGCTGTGGGGCCCGACGCACCGGCGCCTGGCCGGGTTGAACCTCGCCGCCGTGACGACCTGCGTCGTCCTGCTGCTGCTCGCCCAGGGCTTCGGCCGCCCCTCCTACACCGACCTGGCGCTCGACCTCGCCGTGCTGGCGCCCGCCGGAACCCTGGTGTTCACCCGCTTCCTGGCCGGGGAGGAGCGCTGATGGGCCGGCACGCCGTGGCACTGGTGCTGCTCTGGGCGGGCACCACCGCGCTGCTGCTCTCCGCCGTCGCACTCGCCGTGCTGCCCGGCCGGTACCTGCGCCTGCACGCCCTCTCCCCCGCAGCCGTGCTCGGCACCCCGCTGATCGCGCTCGCGCTCGCCGTGGACACCGGGCCGGGCCGGGCGGCGGTCAAGCTGCTGGTGATCGGCCTGCTGGTGACGGCCGGCGGCACCGTCACCACCATGGCCGTTGCCCGGGCCACCCGCCGCTCGGAGGCCGGCCGGTGACCGACACCCTGATCGTGATCGCCCTGCTGCTCACCGCCGCCACCTCCACCGCGGCCGCGCTCACCCGCGACCCCGTCCGGCAGGCCGCCGTCCTCGCCCTGCTCGGGCTGAGCCTCGCGCTGCTCTTCACCGTGCTCCAGGCACCCGACGTCGCGCTCTCCCAGCTCGGCGTCGGCAGCGCGATCACCCCGCTGCTGATCCTGCTGACCGTCCGCCGGGTGCGCCGCAAGGAGCACACCGACGACCACCCGGACCGCACCGAGTGAACCGGACCGCCCGGCTCGGGCTCTTCCTCCTCGCGGCCTGCGTGCTGGCCGCCGCCCTGATCGCCGCCGCCGGCGAGCTACCCGGCTTCGGCGGTGCCCACCACCCCTACGGCGAGCGCGCGGTGGCGGCCGGGCTGGAGCGGCGAACGGCCAACATCGTCTCCTCCGTCAACTTCGACCAGCGGGCCTTCGACACCCTCGGCGAGGAGTCCATCCTGTTCGGCTCGGTGCTCGGCGCGGGCATCCTGCTGCGGCTGGCCCGGGACGAGCGCAAGCGCCGCGCCGCCGCCGAGCCCGTCCTGCCCACCACCCGGCTGTTCGGCGCCACCCTGCTGCCGGTCGCCGTCCTGACCGGCGGGTACCTCGTCGCGCACGGCGCGCTGAGCCCGGGCGGCGGCTTCCAGGGCGGCGTCGCCCTGGCCACCGCCCTGCACCTGGCCTACGTCGCCGCCGACTACCGGGTGCTCAAGCGGATCCGTCCGCTCGCCGCGCTGGACGTCACCGACGCGCTGGCCGCCGGCGCCTTCGCCGCGCTCGGCCTGATCGGTCTCGCCCAGGGCGCCGGCTACCTCGCCAACACCCTGCCGCTCGGCACCTTCAACCAGCTCTCCTCCGGCGGGCTGGTGGCGGTGATCAACGCCGCCGTCGGGGTGGAGGTCGCCTCGGGCGTGGTGGTGCTGCTCGCCCACTTCCTGGACCAGGCCGTCGAGGTCGCGCCCCGAGGGGAGCGGGCATGAACCTGTTCCCCTACCTGGTGGCCGGCTGGATCCTGCTCGCCGGGCTGTACGGCCTGGTGACCAGCCGCGACCTCGTCCAGGCGGTCGGCTGCCTGGCCGTCGCGCAGTCCTCGACCTACGTGCTGCTGCTCGCCGTCGGCTACCGCCGCGGCGCCACCGCACCCGTCTTCTCCGACCTGCCGACCGACGCCCCGGTGGTGGACCCGGTGGTCCAGGCACTGACCCTCACCGACATCGTGGTCGGCGCCACCGTCACCGCGCTGCTCCTCTCCCTGGTGATCCAACTGCGCAAGCGCCACGGCACGGTGGACCCGGAAGAACTCACCGGACTGCGGGGCTGACGACGGGTGCTCCCCACCTCCGACCTGCTGCCCCTGGCCGTCGCCGTCCCCCTGCTGGGCGCGGCCGTCACCGCCGTGGCGGGCCGGTGGCTGCCCCGCCCCGGCCGCGACGCGCTCGCCACCGTCCTCGCCGCCGCCGAGGTCCTCTGCCTCGCCCTGCTGTGGGCCCGGACCAGCCCGGACGGCCGGGCGGTCTCCTGGCTGGGCGGCTGGACCCCGAGCGGCGGACACAGCGTCGGCATCGTGCTGGTCGCCGACCGCCTCGGCAGCGGCCTCGCGCTGCTCGCCGCCGTCCTCGTGCTCGCCGTGCTCTGCTACGCCTGGCGGTACTTCGACGAGCCCTCCGGCGAACGCGGCGGCCTGTTCCCCGCGCTGCTGCTGCTCTTCGAGGCCGGGATGTGCGGCTTCGCGCTCACCGGCGACCTCTTCGACGCCTTCGTCTTCTTCGAGCTGATGGGCGCCGTCGCCTACGCGCTGACCGGCTACCGGATCGAGGACCCGCGCCCGCTGCACGGCGCGATGGCCTTCGGCCTGGTCAACTCGGCCGCCGCCTACCTCTCGCTGCTCGGCATCGGCCTGCTCTACGCCCGCACCGGCGAGCTCGGCATGGCGCAGCTCGGCGCCGAACTCGACCGGCTCGCCGCCCCCGGCCGCGGTCCGGACGCCCTGCTGGTCCTCGCCTTCGTCCTGGTCCTGGCCGGCCCGCTGGTCAAGGCCGCCGCGGCGCCCTTCCACTTCTGGCTGCCGGACGCCCACGCCGTCGCCCCGAGCCCGGTGTGCATGCTGCTGTCCGGGGTGATGGTCGAGCTCGGGGTGTACGGCGCGGCCCGCATCCACCGGGTGGTCTTCGCCGGCGCGGGCGGCCTGCCGGACGCCGTCGTCCGGGACACCCTGCTGGCCGTCGGGGTGCTGACCGCGCTGGTCGGCGCCGTGATGTGCTGGCAGCAACGGCACCTGAAGCGCATGCTGGCGTTCTCCACGGTCGGGCACGTCGGACTGTTCCTGACCGGCGCGGCCCTGCTCACCCCGGCCGGACTGGCCGGCACCGCCGTGTACGTGGCCGGCCACGCCGGGGCCAAGGCCGCGCTGTTCGGCCTCACCGGCGTACTGCTCGACCGGTACGGCTCGGTGGACGAGCACGGGCTGCACGGCCGGGCCCGCGAACTCCGGGCCACCGGGCTGCTTTTCACGCTGGGCGCGCTGGCCCTGGCCGGGCTGCCGCCGTTCGGCACCGGCCTCGGCAAGGCCGTTGCCGAGGAAGCCGCCGGACGTCAACTGGCCTGGCTGCCCGCGGTGTTCGTTCTGGTGTCGGTGCTCACCGGCGGCGCGGTGCTGCGGGCGGCCCTGCGGGTCTTCGGCGGGTTCGGCGCACCGCCGAAGGAGCACCCGGACGTGGCCGCGACCACCGGCGAGGGCGAGGAGCCCGAGATCCGCGAACCGGGCCGACGGCTGCCCCCGCCGATGGTCCTGGCCCCCGGGCTGCTGCTGGCCGGCTGCCTGGCCGTCGGCGTGCTGCCCGGCGTCGGCCGGGCCCTCGCGGCGGGCGCCGCCGCCTTCACCGACCGCGCGGCCTACCTCGCCGACGTACTCGGAGCGCCCGCACCCCCCGCGCCGCCGGCCCCCGAGGCCTGGTGGACGCCGTCCGGGATCGGCCTCGGCCTGCTCTCCGCCCTGCTGGCCGCCGCGTTCGCCGTCGCCGCCGTCCGCCGCGACCCGCGGCGCGGCACCGGCGGCCTCCACCGCGCCAGCGGCCTCTACCGCGCCGTCGTCCTGCCGCTGCGCCGCCTGCACTCCGGCCTGCTGGGCGACTACGTCGCCTGGCTCGCCGTGGGCCTGGCGGCCCTGCTGGTGACGATCACCGCGCAGCTCTGAACCCACGCCGCCGCGCGCGGCGGCGTGGGTTCCGCGGCGAAGGGTCACCCCGCCTGGACGCGGCGGCCGGTGACGCCTGCCGGGCGGACGCGCACCCACAGGGGGCGGGGGCCGCCGGCCCAGGGGGCGGCGCCCGGGAGGGCGGAGAGGTGCTGCTCCTCCTCCGGGGTGTCGACGTGGTGGGCCTCGCCGAGGACGAGGACGCTCCAGCCCTGGCGGCGGTGTTCGTCGATGTGGTCGACCTCGAAGGAGACGGGCGCCCCCTCGTCGGGAGCGGCCGCGCCCCGGGGAGCGGTGCGGTAGGCGATCGTCCGGGCGTCCACCACGTAGTTGACCGGGAGCACGACGGGCGCCGACGAGCCGGGCAGGCCGATCCGGCCGATGCCCCGGGTGCCGAGCAGTTCCCAGCACTGCGGCTCGGTGAGGCGGCGGAGCCCGGCGCGCGGGGCGGCGTCGGTCCGGCCCGGCGGGGCGTCCGGACGTCGACCGGACAGCAGCTCGGGCCAGGCCATGCCGAGCACGGCGGTGATCCGGACGAACCCGGGCGGGTCGAACTCGGGCCCCGAGCAGAGGAGTTGTCTCAGATAGGCGGGCGACATCGCGGCCCGGTGGGCCAGCATTCCCTCGCTCAGGCCGAGTTGCTCGCGCCGTCGGTCGATCCGGCGGGCGATGTCGGCCGGGTCGGGACGGTCGGTGGTGCCGGCGACTCCTGCGTACATGGCGATCACGTCCGGAACAGCGCGACCTTGAGGGCGCCGGTGTCGGCCGCGTCGGCGAAGACGTCGTACGCCTCCTGCATCTCGTCGAGGCCGAAGCGGTGGGTGACCAGCCCGCCGGTGTCGAGCCGGCCGACGGCCAGCATGTCGAGCAGCATCGGGGTGCTGCTGGTGTCGACCAGGCCGGTGGTGATGGTGACGTCGCGGATCCAGAGGTCCTCCAGGTGCAGCACCGCCGGCCGCCCGTGCACGCCGACGTTGGCGACCCGGCCCCCGGGGCGCACCAGGTGGGTGCACAGCTCGAAGGTCTCGGGCACGCCGACCGCCTCGATGGCCACGTCCACGCCGAGCCCGTCACGGCTGAGCTTGCGGACGGCGTCGGGGGTGGCCTCGGCGGAGGTGAGGACGGTGTCGGCGCCGAAGCGCTCGGCGGCGGCGAGGCGGCTTCGGGCGAGGTCGATGGCGATGACGCGGGCGGGACTGTAGAGCCGCGCGGTCAGGACGGCGGCGAGGCCGATCGGTCCGGCGCCGACGATCGCGACGGTGTCGCCGGGGCCGACGCGGCCGTTGCGGACGCCGACCTCGTAGGAGGTGGGCAGGATGTCGGCGAGCAGCAGGGCGTCCTCGTCCCGGACGCCTTCGGGAAGCCTGTGGAGGGAGGCGTCCGCGAAGGGGGTGCGGACGTACTCGGCCTGGCAGCCGTCGACGAGGTGGCCGAGGATCCAGCCGCCACCGCCGGTGCACTGCCCGTAGCTCGCGGCTCGGCAGTAGGCGCAGCGGCCGCAGGCGGAGACACAGGAGATCAACACGCGGTCGCCGGCCGCGACGGTGCGCACGCCGGGGCCGGTCTCGGTGACGGTGCCGACGGCCTCGTGGCCGAGGACGCGGCCCTGCCCGACCTCGGGGACGTCGCCCTTGAGGATGTGCAGGTCGGTGCCGCAGATGGTCACCGCGTCCACCCGGACGACGGCGTCCTCCGGGTCGCGGACGGTCGGGTCGGGGACGTCGCCCCAGGTACGGCGGCCTGGTCCGTGGTAGGTCAGCGCTTTCATGGCGGCGGTCGCTCCTCTCGGAGGGCTTGGCCGGGGCGGAGCCGAACCGGTTCCGCTCGTACTTCCAGCGTTCTCCGCGGCCGGGCCCGTCGCCAGGGGGCCGGTGGGGTGCTCCCGGTGGGCCGATGGACCCCGTTGCCCGCTTTCCCCCGCCGTTGCACGCTGCTCCGCGGCGAGCGCGCCTACGCTGGTCAGTGGGCATCGGGGGGCGAGCCACGGAGGTTCCCCTTGGACAGCGCGTCGGAGAGTCCCGCCCCCGTGCCGAACCTGCGGCTGGACGCACTCCTCGGAGAGCTCCAGGCCCGGCTGGACGCCGCGCGCGGCACCCGGGACCGGGTGCACAGCCTGCTGGAGGCGGTGCTCGCGGTCGGGCGGGACCTGGAGCTGTCCCAGGCGCTGCGGCACATCGTGGAGGCGGCGGTCACGCTGGTGGACGCGCGGTACGGCGCGCTCGGCGTGATCGGCGAGGACCAGAGGCTGTCGCAGTTCATCCCGGTCGGGGTCACGGACGAGCAGGTCAAGCTGATCGGCGACCTCCCGTCCGGGCACGGGATCCTCGGCGAACTGATCCGCCGACCCGAGCCGCTGCGGCTGGGCCGGCTCTCCGACCACCCGGCCTCCTACGGCTTCCCGGCCGGCCACCCACCGATGAGCAGCTTCCTGGGGGTGCCGATCCGGATCCGGGACAGGGTGTTCGGCAACCTCTACCTGACCGAGAAGCGCGGCGGCGGCGAGTTCGACGCCGAGGACGAGTCGGTGCTCGCCACCCTCGCGGTGGCCGCCGGGGTCGCGATCGACAACGCCCGGCTCTACGCCCGGGCCCGCCGGCGCCAGCGCTGGTTGGAGGCGAGTGCCGAGGTGTCCAGCAGCCTCCTGTCGGGCGCCGCCGAGCAGGAGGTGCAGGACCTGCTGCTCTCCCGAGCCGCCGAGATCGCCGGAGCGGACCTCGCGGTCGTCGCCGTGCCGCTGCCGGAGACCGCCGAGCTGGAGGTGCGGATCGCCGTCGGCCTCGGTGAGCGGGAGCACCGTGGTCTGGTACTGCCGATCGAGGGTTCGTTCATGGGCGCGGCCTTCCGCACCGGCGGGCTCGTGGTGAGCCCCGACGTCCGAAGGGACCCTCGGATCACGGCCGGCCCGCCCCGATGGAAGGGTCTCGGCCCCGCGGTCGCGGTGCCCGTCGGCACGGCCGAGCGCGGTATCCGGGGCGTGCTGCTGCTGGCCCGGGCCGCCGGCACCCCGTTGTTCGAGGAGGAGGAGTCCGGTCCGCTGCTGGGCTTCGCGGGGCAGGCCGCCGTGGCCCTGGAGCTGGCCGAGCGTCGCCGGGACTCCGAGCAGATCGCCCTGCTGCGGGAGCGTGACCGGATCGCCCGCGACCTGCACGACCTGGCCATCCAGCGGCTCTTCGCCACCGGCATGACCCTCCAGGGCGCCACCCGCTTCATCGACCACCCCGAGGCGACCACCCGCGTCCTGCGGGCCATCGACGACCTGGACGAGACCGCGAGGACCATCCGCGCCACGATCTTCGGCCTGCGCCTGCGCGAGAGCGGCCCGGCGGCGAGCGGCCTGCGCGCCCGCATCGTCGAGGTGGTCGACCGGGCCGCGCGTTCCCTCGGCTTCGCCCCGGACCTGCGGATGAGCGGCCTGATCGACGTCACCGTGCCCGATGAGGTCGCGGACGCGGCAGTCGCCGTCCTGGAGGAGGCCCTGTCCAACGCCTCCCGCCACGCCCGGGCCGGCGCCGTGGACGTCACCGTCGCCGCCGACGACGAGTTGACGGTGACCGTCACCGACGACGGGGTCGGTCTCCCCGAGAGCGGCAGGCGCAGCGGCCTCGCCAATCTCTCCGAGCGGGCCTCGACCCTGAACGGCACCTTCACCGCCCGCACGCGCCCCGAGGGCGGCACCGAGCTGGTCTGGCAGGTGCCGCTCCGGTAAACGTCATTCCAACACCGTGCCAGCCGGTAGGCGGGGTGTCGGGGTTCCCTCAGGGCCGTAGCCGAGGCGGATCAGCATCTGGACGAAGCCGGGCCGCTGGTGCGGGTCGCGGGCCTCCCAGCGCAGGTAGGGCCACTCCATCGCCTGGTGCAGCAGGGAGGCACGGACGCCGTGGACGGTGGCGGCGAGCAGCACGTGTTCCAGGGCGATGCCAGCCCGCAGCCAGTCCCCCGGGGTGTCGCGGCCGGTGGTGAGGACGGCGATGCGGGGCTCGCGCTCGAAGCGGGCCGGGGCCCGGTGCTCGGCGGCGTGGATGGCGGAGAAGTCGCGCATCGGCAGGCGGCCTGCCGCGTCCTGGGGGCCGAGCGCGTCGACCGGGATGCCGTAGGGCAGTGCGTCGCCGGTGCGGATCCAGCCGCGGCTCTCGGTGCGCTGGGCCTCGTCGGTGGTGTTGCGGCGCTCGGCCTCCGCGGTGAGGTGCAGCAGTCGGGCGGTCTCCGCCTCGTCGGGCAGGTGGAGCGCGGCGTCCTCGACCCGGGCCGCACTGCTCAGTTCGTCGAGCACGGCCTGCGGGACCGGTACGTCGGTGAAGGGTGTGCGGATGGAGTGCCGGCGCCAGATCGCCTCGTACAGCTTCTCGGTGCCGGGGGCCGGCGCGCTCGCCGGGGTGTCGAGTCCGACGGCGGCGACCAGCTCGGGTTCGGCGGGGTCGGGCAGCAGGCGTACCTCGGGTGCCCAGCCGAGGTGGCGGGCGGCGACCCGCAGGTTGAGGACGGCCGCGCCGACGGAGATGTGCAGCGCCCGGCCCTCGGGGTCGGCCGCGGGGAGGGCCCGGCTGCGGTCGGCCCGGACTTCCAGGGTCGAGGTGTCCGGCTGGAGCCGGAAGCGCCAGGGCTGGCTGTTGTGGATCGAGGGCGCCGCGACCGCCGCGGAGACGAGCTTCTCCAGCATGGGTGCGTCGAGGGCCGGGGTGGACATGACCGCCTCCAGGGATTCTGCGTCAGCCGGAGGCGGGCGGGTCACCGACGCCGCCGCGCAGGGTGGCCAGTCGGACCCGGTACTCGTCGGGGTCGATCTCGCCGCGGGCGAGGCGCTCGGCGAGCAGTCGTTCCGGTGTCGGCCGCGCAGCGGGCGGGGCCGTCGTCGGGGGCGGCACCGCGGGCCCGTGCGCGGCCGTGCGGCCCACGTACCGGACCAGCGCGATCACACCGAGGACCACCAGCGCCCAGAAGAGCAGCATGCTCACGGTCATCAGGCCGGTGGCCCAGCCGTTCACGCCGCCGTTGTTCCAGTACATCATCGCCGTCTCCTCAGCCGTGGCGGGAGGTCGATCACCTCCACGGTGCGGCCGGCACCCTCCGCCTCGCTTGGGCCGTTCGGGCCTCCTCCGGGCCCGCCCGGCCCCTCCGGCCCCGCCGGGCTCAGTGCGGGCGCTGATGGTGCTGCTCGGGATCGGCGTGGGCGGCGATGACGGCGGCCTGCAGGCGGCGTTCGACGCCCAGTTTCGCGAGCAGGCGCGAGACGTGGTTCTTCACGGTCTTCTCGGCGAGGTACAACTCCTGGCCGATCTGGCGGTTCGTCTTGCCCTCCCCCACCAGGGCGAGGATCTCCCGCTCACGCGGAGTGAGCGCGGCGAGCGCGGCGTCGGTCCCGCTCTCCTCGTGGTGGCGCAGGCTCTCCATCAGCTTGCGGGTGGTCGCCGGGTCGAGCATCGACTGGCCGGAGGCCACCGTACGGACCGCACCTACCAGTTCGGTGCCCTTGACCTGCTTGAGGACGTAGCCGGCCGCGCCGGCCATGATCGCGTCGAGCAGGGCGTCGTCGTCGTCGAAGGAGGTCAGCATCAGGCAGGCCAGTTCGGGCATCCGGTCACGCAGGTCCCGGCAGACGCTCACCCCGTCGCCGTCCGGGAGCCGGACGTCGAGCACCGCGACGTCCGGGCGCAGCGCCGGGACGCGGGCGAGGGCCTGGGCGCAGGTGCCGGCCTCGCCGACGACCTGCAGGTCCGGTTCGGCCTCCAGGAGGTCGCGCACCCCCCGGCGGACCACCTCGTGGTCGTCCAGCAGGAACACCCGTACGGGCTGGGGCGTGTCCATGGCCTGCTCCTGGGGTGCGCGGGGGCGCTGACACCACCGATTCTCCGCGCACGCCCGTGCCCGCGCAGCGCGTCAGCCGCGCGGGACGACGGCGACCGGGCAGCGGACGCGGCGGAGCACCGCTCGGGTGACCGGGCCGAGGCGGTGTCCCCTGCGGCCGAGGACGAGCAGACCGGCCGATCCGGCGGCCGCCACCAGCGCGTCGGCGGCCCGGGCCTGCCGGACGTCCGGGACGGCGGGCGGATCGGGCTCCCATGCCAGCAGGTCGGCCAGGGCTCGTTCCTGTTTCTCGGCCGCGAGCGCCCGCTCGGCGGCGGGGCGAAGTGGCCAGTCCCACGGTGGTGTCCAGGCGTGGACGACGCGCAGCGGGGCGTCCGCGGCCAGCGCGCTCAGGCGGGCGAAGGCGAGAGCCGCCTCCGCCGGGTCGTCGGTGTCGATCCCGGCCACCACCTCCCGCGGCACTCCGGCCGTGTCCGGGGGTTCCCGGACCAGGACGACCGGGCAGACCGCCCTGGCCGCGACGGCCACGCCGACCGAGCCGGGCAGGACGTGCGGAGCGGAGGAGCCGAGCGCCAGCAGCTCGGCCGGGGCCGCGGCGGCGGCCGCCCTGATCCCGGCGGGCGCGTGCTGGTCCAGCAGCGCGGTGTCGACGTGCAGCCCGTGGTGGCTCTCCCGGACCGACGCGGCGGCGTCGGCCACCATGTCGACCGCCCGGCCGCGCACCTCACCGACGCCGGGCAGTCCGGGCGCCGCGTGCTGCGGCCACGGCCAGGCGTACACCAGGCGCAGCCGCAGGCCGCGCCTGACGGCCTCGTCAGCGGCCCAGCGGGCGGCGGCGAGGCTCTCCGGGGAGCCGTCCACCGCGGCGAGCACGACCATGTCCACGCCTCCGCTCAGGCCGGGGCTGCGAGCCGGACCTCGACGCCGACCACACCGGGCACCGAGCCGACCAGCCGTTCCAGGACCGCCGCGGACACGGCGTCCGGCAGCTCGCCCGTCAAGGTGATCCGGCCGTCCTCGGACCGGACGTCGGTACCCACCCCGGCTCCGGGGCCGAGGGTGGCGACCAGTTCGAAGCGCACCCGGTCGGCGAGTTCGCGGTCGTCCTCGAGGTAGACCTTCAGCAGGTCGCCGCGGCTGACGATGCCGACGAGGTAGTCCTCCTCGTCGACCACGGGCAGCCGCTTCAGGTGGCCGCGCGCCATCGCTCGGGCAGCCTCGTTGAGCGGGCTGCCGGGGTGCACGGTGACCGCCGGGACGGACATCATCCGCCCGGCCGTCAGGGCGGCGGCGCGCGCGCCGTCGCGGTCCCCGGCAGCGAGCAGGTCGGCCTCCGAGACCACCCCGATCACCCGCCCGTCGCCGGTCAGAACCGGGACGGCGCTGACCCGCCAGCGTTGGAGGGTGTCGGTGACCTCACGGAAGTCCGCGTCGCGGCCGACGGCCACCACCGCGTGGGTCATGACGTCGGCGACGGTACTCGGTGTACGGGACATGACGGCCTCCTACGATGCCGCGCGGTAGGCGCGGGGGTGTTCCACGGAGCGGTCGGTGTCGTCCTCGGTCCAGTCCAGGGTGGCGTGGACGGCGACCACGCCGTCCACGGTGCGGCAGAGCCGTTCGGCGACGGGGACCAGGCTCCGCGACCTCAGCCGCCCGTTCAGGGTGACCACTCCGTTGTGCACCGCGACCTGGACCTCGCCGGGAACGACCCAGAGGGCCTCACCCAGCACGTCGTGCTTGATCTCGTCCCGGATCGCCGCGTCGTGGCGCAGGAAGACCTGCAGCAGGTCCCCGCGGCTGACGATGCCGACCAGGCGACCGACCTCGTCGACCACGGGCAGGCGCTTGACCTTGTGCCTGTCCATGGCGCGCGCCGCCTCGGGAACCGACCAGCCGGGACGGGCGGTGACGGCGGGGCTGGTCATCAGGCCGCCGGCCGTCTCCGCCTCGGCGCGGGCGCGGTCGCCCGCCGACAACCAGCGGCCGGGGTAGCGGCCCTCCGAGTCCGGCAGGACGGCCTCCTTGCGGATCAGGTCGGCCTCGGACACCAGGCCGAGCGGGCGGCCCTGGTCGTCGACCACGGGGATGGCGGTGACGTCGTTGCGGTGGAACAGCGCCGCAACCTCCTTGGCCGGCGTGTCGGGCCGGGCGGTGACGACCTCGCGGGTCATCACGTCGTTGACGCTGCGGTGCTGCATCGTCCTCACTCCTCCTGCGGGTGGTCCCGTCTTCACTGTCCGCCCGCCCGGAGCCGCCGGACAGGGCCGGTCGGGCCATGCCGTCGGGTCGCTCCGGCCCCAGGACAGTGCGGCCGGTCGGCAGGACGACGGGAACGCGCTGCGGATGTTCGACCCCGTCCCGCTGGACACCGACGTCGGGGGCCTCCGCGCCCACCGGTCGAGGCGGTCGCGCCGCGCACGCCCCCCGGACCGTCGGATCCACCGCCACCCGGGGTCGCGGTCGTGGACATCGTGCTCAGCGATTCCCGTCTGCGGACTTGCCGCGTTGTACGCGCGGCGGGCGGACACCACCGCATCCGTACGGGTGATGTCGCCGCCACGGGTCGAGCGGGCGCGGTACGCGCGCCTGCCGCGGGAGGTGCGGGACCGACCGGGTGACGCACCCGTCGGCGCGACGTGGAGGACGACGGCACCCGAGCCGCCGACGCGCCCAGCTCTGCTGCCGTCCCAGCCCTGACGAGGCGTCCGGTACCGCGGTTTCGGACCGCGTTCCCCGAGCGGGGTCCGCGGGTTCGATGCTCCCCCTCCGCGCGGCCGGGGATCGGCCGACCGTGGTGAGGGGCGGAGCCGGCCCCGTCAACCTGGCATATTCCGTCCGTCAGGACGGGCTTGAAAGCACCCCCGCGGATCGGCAGAGTGATGGCCAGTGAACCGGCACCATCGATACGAGGAGGATGCATGACGCAGACGCCCCGGTCGCGAGGTCCGTGGTCCGCTACCTCGGCCACTTCAGACTGGTGTTCGGGGCATTCGACTTCGCCGTGACGAGTGACGGCAACTGGTCCTTCCTCGAATGCAACCCCAACGGCCAGTGGGCGTGGCAACCGCCCGGGACCACCGACGAAATCGCCCACGCCCTCGCCGACGAGCTACTGAGAGGCCCTGACGCATGAGCACGTCCGAAGAGCTGCGCGCCGCCCTGGCGGCCGGCCTCGCCGAGAACGGCGCGCTGTCCGACCCGGCATGGATCAAGGCGGCCGAAGCGGTTCCCCGTGAGGTCTTCGCCGGGGCGTACTTCCTCCCGGTCGAAGGCAGCAACCCGACCGGCTACCGGGCGGTGCGGCGGGGAGACCCCGGCTGGCTGGAGGGGATCTACACCGACCAGACGCTCATCACCCAACTCGACGGTCGCACCGGAGCGGACGACGCGGGCGGGCAACCGGTGGTCGGCGCCCCGTCGTCCTCCTCCACCCTGCCCTCCCTCGTCCTCGGAATGTGGCAGCGGCTCGGAACGGACACCGGACACCGCGTCCTCGAGATCGGCACCGGTACCGGCTACTCGACCGCCCTCGGCGCACACCGGCTCGGGGACGCCAACCTCACCAGCATCGAGTACGACCCCGAGGTCGCCGAACGCGCCGCCGCCGCCCTTCGGACGGCCGGCTACGCGCCCCGCCTCGTCCTCGGCGACGGGCTGCGCGGCGACCCGGACGGCGGCGCCTACGACCGGCTGATCGCCACCTGCTCGGTCCGCTACCTGCCGATGCCCTGGCTCCACCAAGTGAAGCCGGGTGGGCGCATCCTGGTCACCCTGTCCGGCTGGAGCTACGCCTCGGGCCTGGCGGAGCTCACCGTGACCGGCCCGGGCGAAGCCACCGGCCGGTTCCTGCCCGGCTACACCAGCTTCATGATCGCCCGCCCGCACGACCGCCCGCCCCGCTCGACCGTCGCCATGCTGCCCGGCGACGAACGGCCGAGCCTGATCGACCCGGCCGTCATCGACACCTGGACCGGCAGCTGGGTCGCCCAGCTCGCCGCGCCCTCCGCCGAACGCATGGGCAGCGGCGCGACCCAGATCCTCTCCGACGTCGCCACCGGCTCCCAGGCCCGCACCACACCCTGTCCCGACGGGGGCTGGACCGTCACCCAGCGGGGCCCACTGCGGCTGTGGGACCGCGTCGAGGAGGCCGTACACCTCTGGCAGCAGGCCGGCGAGCCGCACCAGCAGGGCTTCGGGATCACGGTCTCACCTGCCGGGCAACGGGTGTGGATCGGTACGGAGGACGGTCCGGGCTGGGACCTGCCGATCTGAGCCGAGGCCGGGCTCCTAGCTTGACTCTTTCGGGGATCTTGGAGCTTTCCCGGTGTGCCAGCCTGGCCAGTGGGCATGCTCGGGGCTGATCGAAGACCGTGCAGTTGTCGAGGTGACACTTGTCGCTCTGTCCCCGCTCCGGCGAGCAAGTCCCTTGTCTGACCGCGCAGGTCGCGCGGGCGAGCAACCCGGGCGGCACGACGGCGATGTGGGTCAGAGACCGACTGGACGGGCCGCGCTGAACGACCTGCTGGTCGACTGCCCGCAGGCAGCCATTGACAAATTCAAGCTGACCGGTCATTTTGAATCTGAGGTGACGCCCATGGCGCCCCAGCTGGACGACCGGCCGACGTCCGATTCCGACGGGTGCGAGGGATCCCGCGCGCATGAGGAACACAAGGCGCCCGAGGAGCGATCCCCCCGCGCTGACACACCGACCTCTCCGCGCAGCACCCCGACGGCACCTACGAACGCAGTTGGAGCCTCGCCGAAGCCAACGCCGTGTTCCGCGCGCACCTGGCCCGGCGCGCCGCGCAACGCCTGGACACGGTCCCCCGGCGCGACACGCGACGCGGACGGCGACGAGTCGCTTACAGGTCCAACTGGGCTCATTCCACAGGCCGGTGGAACAGGTCGTCGTCGACCTGCCCCTCCAGCAGGCGCCCCATCTCGGCGGAGAAGGCGAGCAGGCCGGGCAGCGGCCGGTGCTGGACGACCGCCTTGACGATCCGCCCCTCCCCGTCGCGCACGAGGATGGTCGAGCCCAGCAGCGTGGTCCCGCCCAGGGCGGTCGCCTCCCACTCGACGTAGGTGCGGTCGCCGTGGTGCGCCTCGTGCGTGAAAACCAGCGACTCGTAGACCCTGCTCGCCGTTCCCATGATCAGCGCTACCTCCTCTCGCCCTCGGACCGGCCGGCTCAGTGTCGGCCCTTCCAGGACGACGTCCTGGGAGAAGGCGCCGGCGAAAGCGTCCTCCTCGCGGGCGGCGAACGCCCGCGTCCACGCGCCGCCCTCCACCCCGGGCGCCGTGTTCCCACCCGGCCGTTCCGTCGATTCACCCATGCCGCAACCCCCTGATCGTTCGCCTGTCCCGCTTCCATGACAGCAAGTACCAAGCAAATACTTTTCGCATCTTACGACCTTGGCAGCTCAAAGCGCCAGATGGCTTACACGAAAGAAGCAATAGCTGTATGGTTGTTTCACACCGCAACTCCCCCGAATCCCGGCTGGAGGAACAGCCCCATGGCTTCCCACCTCGGTTACGACGTGCTGGTCACACCCGGCGCGGAGCGCGCCGGAAAGTCCCTGCCGAACGGCGATCCGATCGTCTCCTCGCCTGTCTCCACCGTCCTGGTGTACGGGCGGGAGGAGGCGGTGCTGGTCGACCCGCCGTTCCTGGACTCCCAGATCGCGCAGGTGCGCGACTGGGTGGCCGCCTCCGGCAAGAAGGTCCGGTACGTCTTCGCCACCCACGGTCACGGCGACCACTGGTTCGGCACCGCCGCGCTGCTCCCCGGCTTCCCGGACGCCCGGGTCTACGCGACGCCGGGCACGATCGAGGTCATGCACCAGCAGGCCGCCGAGGGGCGGTCGGCCATGTGGGACGTCGACTTCCCCGGCCTGGTCCCGCCCTCCCCCGTGCTCGCCGAGCCGGTGCCCGACGAGGGGTTCCTGTTGGAGGGCGAGCTGCTGCGGGCCGTCGATGTCGGTCACACGGACACCGACCGCACCTCGGTGCTGCACGTGCCGCCGATCGGCCTGGTGATCGCCGGCGACGCCGTCTACAACGGCGTGCACCAGTACCTCCTGGAGGGCGGGGAGGGCGGACTGGAGTCCTGGCTGGAGGCGCTCGACGTGATCGAGGCGCTCGGTCCCCGCCACGTGGTCGCCGGCCACAAGAACGCGGCGCTGCCGGACGACCCCGCAACGATCGCCAGTACACGGGAGTACCTGCGGGACGTGATCCGCCTGCTGACGCAGAAGCCGACCGCCCGCGACTTCTACGAGGAGCTGCTGCGGCTCCACCCCGACCGCCTCAACCCGGGGCCGGTCTGGTACGGCGCCGTCGGCCTGCTGGGCGCCTGAGGCTGAAAGGGAAGGGAGAGTACCCATGGACATCGACTCGCGCACGCTGGACGCGAAAGCGGCGTACAAGCTGCTGATCGGCAGCATCATCCCGCGGCCCATCGCGTGGATCAGCACCCAGTCGGCGGCCGGCGTCGGCAACCTCGCCCCCGTCTCGTTCTTCACCTGCGTGGGGCGCAAGCCCCCGAAGGTCTCGCTGTCCATCCAGCCCAAGTCGGACGGGCTGTCGCTCAAGGACAGCTTCCTGAACATCCGTGACACCGGAGAGTTCGTCACGAACCTCGCGACGCTCCCGCAGATCGTGCCGCTGCACCGCAGTGCCATCGAGTTCGAGCCGGACGTGGACGAGTTCGACGCGGTGGGCGTCGAGAAGGAGCCGTCCACGCTGGTCACCCCGCCCCGGGTCAAGGGCGCGCCGGTCGCCCTGGAGTGCAGGGTGGACAAGATCTTCTCCGCCCCGGACGGACTGCACCACGTGGTGTGGGGGGAGGTCGTGAGCTTCCATGTCCGCGACGACATCTACGTCAACGGGCGGATCGACTTCGGCGCACTCGCCCCTGTCGGCCGTCTCGCGGCGGAGTACACCGTGGTCGACAACACCTTCGTTCCCCCGCTCACCGACGAGGTCGTGGCCGAGCGAATGGCGCGTCGGATGCGGCGGATCGACCGCCACGGGGAGGAGTACTCGGCGGTCGACGGACCGGGCTGGTCCGCCGCCGGAGCCGTCCGGGAGTGAACCCGGCGCGCAGCACGGCCGGCCCGCCCGGGCAGGGCAGCACGCCTGCCCGGGCGGGAACCGGAAGGCCCTCGGGAAGGACCGTCTAGGATCGGTTGTTCGACGTGCATGGGGCGGTCACCACCGCCCCGGGACAGGAAGGCGATGGGTTCCATGGACGCCATGTGGCAGGCGACCGGCCGGTACGAGCTCGCGTCGGCTCCCGGCGCGCTGGGTCTGGTCCAGGACCTGCTCAACACCCTACCGGCCGGCCGGCCCCGTAGGCCGGACCTGCTGGCGGACACCGACTCCGCGCAGGCCTGGGCGGACTCGGCGCTGGCCGCCTGGGCGGCCACGACACAACAGCCCTCTCCGAGGCCGCGCCTCCACGAGGAGGACCTGAGCCGGCTCCGCGACCTGCGCACGGCACTGCGAGACGCCCTGACGCCGCCGGCCGACGGAGCGCCGGAGCCGAGCGGGGACACCGGATCCCCCGTCGTGGAGACCGCACAGGCGGCGCTGGAACTGGACGCCACCGGCACGGTGCGCCTGGAGCCGCGCGGCGGCGGCGCGGGCTTCCTGGTCGCCACGCTGCTGCTGACGCTGTGGCAGGCCCGCAACAGCGGTGAAGACCGGCGGCTGAAACTGTGCCGCAACCCCCGGTGCGCGGTCGCCTTCTACGACCGCTCGCGCAACAACAGCGGCGCCTGGCACGACGTACGCACCTGCGGCAACGCCGCGAACCTGCGCGCGCACCGCGCGCGCAGGCGAGACGCCGCGGCAGCCGGGGCCTGACACCCCGGGTGCCGCGTCCGGTCACGACGTGCCCGACTCCCCGGTTCACCCCAGGTGTTCCCGGAACCAGGCGAGTGCTGCGCCGCTCGCCTGCTCGAACCGGGCGGTGTAGGGCGCGAAATGGCCGCCGGGGATCAGCTCCAGCCGCTTGGGTTCCAAGGCGCGTTCGTAAGCCGCGAGGGCGAGGTCGGTCACGGTGACGGTGTCGGCGAGGGCGACCACCATCAGCAGCGGCGTCGGGGAGACCCGGGCGATCCAGGTGCCGGGCTCGTACATGCGGGCCGCGCGGGTGGAGCGGATGGTGACCCGGTTCTCCCACGCGCCGTCGGGCACGGGCTGGAGGTAGAAGTCGACGGCTTCCTGCGTACGGTAGGACGCCGCCACCGCCCGGTCCCCGCCGACGACGGCCTGGGTGCGCGGAGCCTCGCCGCGCAGCTGGGCCCGCTCGTCCTCGTCGAAGGCCTCCTCCAGGGCGGCGACGGCCTCCGGGGCGATGCGGCGCAGGCCCTGCTCGTAGCCGCTGATGGTCGGCACCTGGGCGACCACGGCGCGCAGTCGGCGGTCGGTCGCGCCCAGCACGATGGCGTGGCCGCCGGCGTAGCTGGTGCCCCACAGGCCGATGCGGCCGGGGTCGACCTCGGGCCGGCTCTCCAAGTAGGAGATGGCTCGCCGCCAGTCGGCGATCTGCTGCCAGGGGTCGACGTCCTGACGCGGCAGGCCGTCGCTGTCCCCGAAGCCGCGGTGGTCGTGGAGCAGCACGACGAACCCGTTCTCGGCGAAGGTGCGCGCGAACGGTTCCAGACCGTGCTCCTTGACCCCGGCGTAGCCGTGGGCCATCGTGATCGCCGGGTGGGGGCCCGGCCCGTCCGGCAGGTGGAGCCAGCCCCGCAGCATCGCCCCCGCGTCGGCCTCGAACTCGACGTCTTGGCGTTCAACCATGGAAATCGCTCCCTTGGGCTTGTCGGGGTTCGGCCCCGGTGGAGGGGGGCCGGGTCGGCGGCGGGCGCCGGGTTCAGCCGAAGTGGATGTCGCTGAGGTCGATGGCGACCATGACCTGGCCGGGGACGGGACGCAGGTCGGCGTCGCGGTTGTAGGCGCGCCGCCGGGTGGGCAGCAGGATGCCGTCGGCCTCGACGGTGTCGTGGACGTACTGGGCGGCGGCGAGGCCGCCCGCGACGTCGACCTGGTAGTCGTGGCGGCGCAGCAGGCGGTCCGGGCCGAAGTAGAAGTCCTGGACGGTGCTGTGGCTGGCGAGGGCGGCGGGGAAGGTCGCGCGCAGGACGCGCCACTGTTCGCCGTCCTCGCGCCAGGGCCGGATCTCCTCGACGTCCACGCCGGGCGTCGCGAGCAGGAACGGGGTGGTCAGGTAGGTCCACAGGGCATAGCCGTTGAAGTACGCACGGTGCAGCGCGTCCCACGGGGTCTGCAGGACGTGTCCGTCGAAGGCCTTGCGCGGCTGTGTGCGCTCGGCGACCACGGTGCCGTCGGTCCGCTCGATCGCGACGCGGTCGGGGGTGAAGTCGGTCCGCTGGTCGGGGGCCCCGAACGGGGCGACCGAGGCGTGCTCCTCGTGCAGCCGCACCGTCATCTGCCGAGGCGTCGGGTCCTGCGGAAGCCCTTTGATCGCGAACAGGTCGCCGCCACTGACGATCGTCGCGTGGACGGAGCTGAACCGGCGCCAGCGGTCCATCCCGCCGTGGGCTTCGAGCACCTCGTCGAGCAGTGTGTTCATCTGCGCTCCTCCCGGCTTCGGCGATGGCGGGTACGGCCGTTGACCGGACATAAATATGGCCGGTCGTCTTGGTAGTGTCAAGGAACTCCGCCGCGAGCTCGCGCGGCCGGATCGGGCGGCAACTGCCCGGCATCCACGAACCGTTGGGAGCCATCATGACCTTCGACCACCCCTCGATCCGCACCCGGCTGGAGAACGGCGTCCTGTTCGCCACCCTCGATGCCGGCCCGCTCAACCTGATCGGCGTCGACCTGGTCCGCGCCCTGGCCGGGCTCGTCGACGCGCTGTACGCGGACCCCGGCGACGTGCGGGTCATCGTCTTCGACAGCGCCTCTCCCGAGTACTTCTCGGCACATGTGGACCTTGCGGCCGTTCCGCAGTACACCGCCGAGGCCGCGAAGGCCGGCGGCCCGGGCGACGCCTCGCTCGGCATGTTCCTGCACAGGCTGGCGCGGGTCCCGGTGATCACCATCGCCAAGGTGCGCGGCCGGGCCCGCGGTGGCGGCAACGAGCTGGCCCTGGCCTGCGACATGATCTTCGCCTCGCGACAGAACGCGGTCTTCGGACAGTTCGAGGTCGGAACCGGCGCCCTGCCCGGCGCCGGCGGCATTCAGCACCTGACCCGGCGACTGGGCCGGGCGCGGGCCGTCGAGGCCATCGTGGGCGCGGACGACTTCGACGCGGACCTCGCCGAGCGTTATGGCTGGATCAACCGCGCCCTGCCCGACGACGAGCTGGACGGCTTCGTCGAGCGGCTGGCCAAGCGCATCGCCGGCTTCCCGCCCGAGGGAGTCAGGGCCACCAAACGCGCCATCGGCGATCTCACGCTGGCAGAGCCCGCGCAGGTCCGCTCCGACGCTGCCGTCTTCCAGAGCCTCGTCGCCCTGCCTCAGACGCGCGAGCGCCTGGACCGCCTCGCGCGCCTGGGCCTCCAGACACCCGGCGACCTCGAGGCCGACCTGGGTGAGGCCGTCGGACAGCTCCCCCACTGGCCCGACGCCGACCGCACTGCTTGACATCTTGAAAGACGACCGGACATATTGAGAACGACAGAAGGAGTGTGCACCGTGCCGCGTCCCAGCATGCGCGAACATCTGCTCGAAGCCGCGCACGATCGCTTCCACGAGCACGGCTTCAACGGCGTCGGCATCAAGGACATCACCGACACCGCCGGCACCCCGAAGGGTTCGTTCTACAACCACTTCGACAGCAAGGAAGCCATGGCCGTCGAGGTCATGCGCCGCTACGCCGCATCGCGCGGGCTGGACATGCTCGCCGACAAGTCCGTTCCTCCCGTCGAACGCATCCGCGGCCACTTCGCCTACCTGATCGCGGACTTGGAGCGGTACGACTACGCTCGGGGCTGCATGTTCGGCAACTTCGGGGCGGAGCTGTCCACGCAGAGCCCCGCGGTCCGGGACGAGGTGGGCAACCGGCTCGGGCGCTGGGCCTCCGCGCTCGCCTCGGCGCTGGACGAGGCGAGCGCGGCCGGGACTCTGGCGAGCGAGGTGGACAGCGCGGTCCTGGCCCGATTCCTGGTGAGCGCGTGGGAGGGGGCGGCCATGCAGGCGAAGGTCGTCCGCGGCAGCGCGCCGTTGGACGACTTCCTCACCGTGTTCGATTCGCTGACCGCCTGACCCGGCGGCCGGCGCCGGGGACGGACGCCGGCCGTACCCGGGTCGGTTCAGCGGGACGTCGAAGGCCGTCTTCCGGTGGCTGAAGGATTCCAGGGAGTAGCGGCCGTACCAGTTGCCGACGTTGACGGTGCCGGAGGAGGTTTCGGCCGTGATCCGGGACTTCGTGGTGTCGTTCCCGGTGACGGCGTAGACGGCCAGCGGCTTGTCGCGGTCGTTGATGAAGCCGATGGCCTCGGTGAGGTCGGCGACCGTGAGCATCGGGCAAGATCGACCCGGCTGCTGACCCGGCTCGTTCCCGCGTCTCTCCAGCTAGGAGTTCCGGCCCCGTGCGGCGACGCGCCAGCGGCCCACGACCTCGCCGCCGCTGACGACCGCGACGTCGTCGACGAGGTTGACCGCCACGCAGACGTGGTTGGGGATCACCCGCAGCCGCTCGCCGAGGGCGGGCAGGTCGCCGCCGTCGGGCCAGACCACGGTGGCGTGGTGCTCGGACAGGGCCGTGATGCGGGCGTCGGGCTCGTCCATGAGCCGGCCGAAGCCCGTGGCCCACGCGGGCCGGTCGCCGCCGAGGACCTTGCTGCCCGCGTCCAGGACGATCCGCCGGGGTGCGGTGCCGTCTCCTTCGTGACGGCTGACGACGGTCGCCGCGACCGTCAGCGCGATGTCCGCGATCGCGCACCGTCCGAGTTCGAGCTGCTGGCCGTCACCGAACACGTAGACGCCCGGCCGTACTTCGGTGATCGCCGAGGGTCCCGCCAGCTCCGCGGTGGGGGTGGATCCGCCGCTCACCCGGGTGACGTCGAATCCCGCCGCGGTCAGCAGTTCGGCGGCCCGCCCGAGGGCCTGCTCCTCCTCCCGCGCCGCCTGCTCGGGCATGTCCGGCGCGTAGCCGTGGCCCGGGAACGTGAACACTCCCCCGACCCGGAACCCGGCGGCGGCGGCCGCGCGGGCCACCGCCACGGCCGCGGCCGGGAGGACACCGCTGCGGTGGTGGCCGCTGTCGATCTCCACCAGGACCTCGATGTCACCGGCCGCGTCGCCCAGCTGCCGACCGGCTGCCCCGACGGCTTCCGCGGAGTCCGCTCCGATCGCGATCCTGGCCCCGGCAGCGAGCCGCCGCAGCCGTTGCGCCTGACGGGGGCCGATCCAGAGCGGATAGGCGATGAAGAGGTCGGTGGCGCCGTGCTCGGCGAAGACCTCGGCTTCCCCGATGGTCGCCACCGTCAGCCCGACGGCCCCTGCGGCGAGCTGCAACTCGGCGATCTCCGGCATCTTGTGGGTCTTGGCGTGCGGACGCAGCCGCAGGCCCTTGGCCCGCAGCCCGGCCGCCATGCGGTCGACGTTGCGCCGGAGCACGTCCAGCTCGACCACGATGTCCGGGGTGTCGACGTCCTCGGGGACTCTGGTCATCGGCTTCCTCGTCGTCTCGGACCACGCCCGTGCGGGCGCGCGGGCACGGGCAAATCTGCCACATGCCGGCGCGCCGACTCGGTGCGGGTCCCGGGACCGGTCGGGCGGCGGGCAACAGGGCCGGGGCTGCCAGGCTCCGTCGACGGCCGAGGGCTGGGGCGCGTACGGCCGCACGGTGAGGGCCGCGCGTCGCCGGGCTCACTCCCCTTCGGCGGCCGCCGGGCGGCGCAGCCTGCGCAGGTAGGGGTCGAAGGACGGACGGCGTTCCAGGCGCACCCGGGCGTCCACGCAGACGGCGCCGTCGGGGCGCAGGATCACGGGGTTGAGATCGACCTCGACGAGTTCCGGGAAGTCGTCGGCGAGGCGGGAGAGCCGGGCCAGGACGGAGCGGACCGCCGTGAGGTCGACGGCGGGCGCCCCGGCGTGGCCCGACAGCAGCGGCGCGCTGCGCAGCTCGTCGACCATGGTGGTCAGGTCGCGTTCGCTCAGCGGGGCGAGCCGGGCGGACCGGTCGGCCAGGACGTCCGCGGCGGTGCCGCCCGCCCCGAGCACCACCAGCGGCCCGAAGACCCGGTCCTGGACGATGCCCGCGAGCAGCTCGACACCGGGCGCCGCCATCGGCTGGACCACCGCTCCGGCCAGTTGCGGACCGAACCGCTCGGCGAACTCGCGGTAGGCGTCGCGCACTTCGTCCTCGGCGCCCAGCCCGGTGCGGACGGCGCCGAGCGCGCTCTTGTGCAGCTGCCCGGGCCAGTAGGCCTTCAGGGCCACCTCGTGGTCGTGCCCGACCCAGCGCAGCCCGCGCGCGGCGGCGACCGCCGTGTGCTCGTCGCGGGCCCACACCGAGGTGGTCAGCGGCAGCCCGTACGCCTCCAGCAGGTCGGCGGTGGACAGCGGGTCGAGCCAGCCGCCGTCGGGGTGGGCGGTGAGGTGGCCGTCGATCAGGCTGCGGGCGGCGCGGCGGTCGCAGTCCGGGGCGTCGGCGGGCGGGGACGGGGCTTCGGCGAGCCGGCGGGCGCGGTCCCGGGCGTGGCCGAGGGCCCGGGCGGCGGCGACGGAGTCCGAATAGGCGGGCAGCACGCCGCCGTCGGCGCAGGTGCGGTAGCGAACGGGCACCTGCTGGTCGAGCAGCACGGCGGCGATCGGGACGCGGCGCCGGGCCGGGCCCTCCAGCAGGGCGCGCACCGGGTCCTGGGCGGGGGTGCTGCCCAGCGCCGTCGGCACCAGGCACACCAGGATCGCGTCGACGGCCTCCTCGCGTTCCAACGCCCTCAGGAAGAAGGTGAGTTCGTTCGGCCCGATGGCAGCCGTGGTGTCCACCGGGTTGCGGACGCAGGCTCCGGGCGGCAGCAGTTCGCCCAGTTCCGCCGGGAGCTCCGGCAGTTCCAGGCCTGCCTCGGCGCAGGCGTCCGCCGCGAGGATGCCGATGCCGCCGGCGTTCGAGACCACGGCGACCGCGCCGCGGGGGGCCGGCAGCGGCTGGGAGCGCAGCAGGGCGGCCGCCTCGACGAGTTCGTCGATGCTGCGGGTGGCCGTGATGCCCGCCTGCCGGAACAGCGCCTCCCGGGTGACGGTCGGGGTGGCGGCGGCCGCGGTGTGCGAGGCGGCGCCCCGGCGCCCGGCGGTGGAACGTCCGGCGTCGACGGTCAGGACCGGGACTCTCCTGGTCACCCGGCGGGCGGTGCGGGCGAAGGCCCGCGGGTTGCCGAAGGACTCCAGGTGGAGCAGCGCGAGGTCGGTGCGGCCGTCGGCCTCCCACCACTGGAGCAGGTCGTTGCCGCTGACGTCGTACTTGTCGCCGAGCGACACGAAGCTCGACACGCCGATGCCCAGCCAGGCCAGCCGCGACAGCAGGGCGATCCCCACGCCGCCGCTCTGCACGGCGACCCCGGCGCTGCCGGGCCGCGGGAAGGCGCCGCCGAACTCGGCGTCCAGCCGGACGGCGGGGTCGGTCTGCGCCATGCCGAGGCTGTTCGGTCCGACCAGCCGCATGCTGTGCCGGCGGCAGGCCCGCATCAGCCCGCGGGCCTCCTCGGCGCCCAGCCCGGAGGTGAGCACGACCAGGGCCCGCACCCCGGCGGCGCCGCACTCCTCGGCCGCCCCGGGGACGGCGCCGGCGGGCACGGCCAGCACGGCGAGGTCGGGCACGGCGGGCAGCACGCGGACGGACGGGTACGAGGTCTCGCCGTCGATCTCGCCGGCGTGCGGGTTGACCGCCCACACCGCACCGGCGAAGCCGCCCCGCCGGATCTTCCCGAAGACGGTCCGGCCGACCGAGCCCTCCCGCCGGGACACCCCGACCACCGCCACCGAGGCCGGGCGCAGCAGCGCGGCGAGGCTGGCCAGGTCGGCGGTGCGCCCGCGTTCGTCCACTGCCGAGCGGTAGCGCTCGTCGCCCTCGTCCAGCGGCACCCGGATCCTGACCTCGCCCTGCGCGTACCGGCGCTCGACGGGCAGGCCGAGGTCGGCGAAGACCTGGTGGACGGCGTGGTTGCCGCCCAGGGTGTCGGCCTCGAAGAAGCGGACGCCGACGGCCCGGGCGGCGTGCACCAGGTGCTCCAGCAGGAGGGTGGCGACGCCCCGGTGGTGCCAGTGGTCGGCCACCGCGAGGGCCAGTTCGGCCGTCTCGGGCGGGTCGTCCATCAGCTCGCAGTCCGCTTCTCCGAGCAGTTCCTCCCCCACCCAGGCGCCGAGCGCCAGCAGGTCGGTGCGCGGCGGCCCGCACAGCCGGTCGGCGGCCTGCCGCGGCGCGTTGCGGCTGACGCCGAAGAACCGCAGCCGGCGGCTCTCCTCGGACATCCCGGCGGTGTGCAGGTCGAGCACCGCCGGGTGGTCGTCCGGCCGCAGCGGCCGGAGTTCGACGGTCGTGCCGTCGGCCAGCAGGGCCTCGGCGCCGCCGAGCGGGTGGACGGTGGACATGGCACACCTCCTGTCTCCGTCTCCCAGGCTCCACGCCCACCCCCGGCCGATGGAAGGGCCGACCGGCCCGGGCCGGTCGGGCGGCGGCCCGGCGGCGCCGTGCGCAGACTGGAGGCAGGCCGGTCGGCACGGAGGTCAGGTCGTGGCAGCAGACCCACCCAGGGGGTATCCCGACATGCCGGACCCGTGGACCCTCCGGTACCGGGGCTTCGACCCGGTGGAGGAGGGCCTGCGCGAGGCGCTGTGCGCGGTCGGCAACGGCTACGTGGTCAGCCGGGGCGCCGCGCCGGAGTCGGCCGCCGACGGGGTGCACTACCCGGGGACGTACCTGGCGGGCTGCTACGACCGTGCGGAGTCAGTCGTCGCCGCCGGACACCTGGTGGCCAACGAGGACCTGGTCAACTGTCCGAACTGGCTGCCGCTGACCTTCCGCCCGGCCGGCGGTGGGTGGTTCGCCGGCCCGCCCGCCGAGCAGACGCTGGAGCTGGACCTGCGCCGGGGGCTGCTGACCCGCACCGCGCTGGTGGTCGACGGGCAGGGGCGGCGGACCCGCCTGGTGCAGCGCCGCCTGGCCAGCCAGGCCCGGCCGCACCTGCTGGCACTGGAGAGCATCCTCACCCCGGAGAACTGGTCCGGCCCGCTGGAGGTCCGCTCGGGCCTGGACGGCCGCGTCGCCAACGCCGGGGTCGCCCGCTACCGGGGGCTGGCCGAACGCCACCTCGTCCCGGCCGGTCAGGGGGTGGACGAGAGCGGTCTGCTCCGGCTCGAAGCCGACACGGTCAACTCGCCGCTGCGGATCGCCCTGTGCGCCCGGACCGAGGCCGACCGCGAGCACGCCCGGACGGCCGAGGTCCGCGACGGGTGGGCGGCCCACCTCCTCACCGTGGAGGCCACCCCCGACCGCCCCGTCACCGTGACGAAGACCGTGGCCGTGCACACCTCCCGCGACCGGGCCGTCGAGGCTCCGCTGCTCGCCTCCCGGCTGCTCGCCGCCGAGGCCGGGGAGTTCGACCGGCTGCTCGCCGAACACGCTCTGCGCTGGGCGGAGTTGTGGCGCCGCTGCCGGATCGAGGCGGACTTCGACGGGGCCGGCCCGCTGCACCTGAACCTGTTCCACCTGCTCCAGACCTACTCGGAGCACTCCGTCGACCTGGACGTCGGCATCCCGGCCCGGGGGCTGCACGGGGAGGCGTACCGGGGGCACGTCTTCTGGGACGAGCTGTTCGTCCTGCGGCTGCTCAACCTCCGTTTCCCGGAACTCGCCCGCGCCGTGCTCCGCTACCGCCACCGCCGCCTCGACGCGGCCCGACGCCAGGCCCGGGCCCTCGGGTTGCGCGGCGCGGTCTACCCGTGGCAGAGCGCCCGCGACGGCCGCGAGGAGTCCCAGCGGCTGCACCTCAACCCGCTGTCCGGCCGCTGGCTGCCCGACCACAGCCACCTCCAGCGGCACGTCGGCTCCGCCGTCGCGTACAACATCTGGCAGTACTACCAGTCCACCGGGGACCGGGACTTCCTCGCCACCGCCGGCGCCGAGACGCTGCTGGAGATCGCCCGGTTCTGGTCCTCCGCCGCCGTCCACGACCCGACCCGGGGGCGCTGGTCCATCCGCGGGGTGGTCGGCCCCGACGAGTACCACGACGCCTACCCGTGGGAGACCCGGCCGGGCCTGGACGACAACGCGTACACCAACGTCCTGGCCTCCTGGGTGCTGGCCCGCGCCCAGGACGCCCTGGACGTCCTGCCCGGCTACCGACGCGACGAGCTGCGCGAGCGCCTGGCGCTCGACGCCGCCGAGCTCGACCGCTGGCAGGAGGTCGGCCGACACCTGCACGTCCCGTTCCACGACGGCGTCCTGAGCCAGTTCGACGGCTACGAGCGCCTCGCCGAACTCGACTGGCCCACCTACCGGCGCCGTTACCCCGACCTGCGCCGACTCGACCGGATCATGGAGGCCGAGGGCGACACCGTCAACCGCTACAAGGCCTCCAAACAGGCCGACGCGCTGATGCTCTGGTACCTCTTCTCCGCCCGTGAGGTCCGCGACCTGCTGCGCCGCCTCGGCCACCCCGCCGGCCACGAACTGCTGCGCCGCACCACCGACTACTACCTGCGGCGCACCGTCCACGGCTCGACCCTCAGCTCGGTGGTGCACGCCTGGGTGCTCACCCGCTGCGACCGCCGCGCCTCCTGGCACCACTTCCGCGACGCCCTGGTCGCCGACCTCAGGGACAGCCAGCACGGCACCACCGCCGAGGGTGTCCACCTGGGCGCCATGGCAGGCGCCGTGGACCTGCTGCAGCGCTGCTACACCGGCCTGGAGGTCCGCGAGGACGCCCTCTGGCTGGATCCCCGGCTGCCCTCCGCCCTCGGCCGGCTGGAGCTGGACCTGCGCTACCGGGGCCACTGGGGCCTCACGATCGCCGTCGACCGCCGCACCGTCACGGTCAGCCTGCGCGAGGACCGTCAGGAGCCGGTCCGGATCTGGCTGCGGGGCAGCATGGCAACGGTCCGGCCCGGCGAGGCGAGGCTCTTCCACCTCTGAGCGACGGGGCCCTCGGAAGACGCGGTCCCGGAACACGCGACCTCGGAAGCGGCCCGCTCACCGCCGCCCGGACCAGCGCGGCTCCACCTGCTCCCATGCGGACTCCCAGTCCCGCTCGGCCCGGCGGTCCAACCGGCGTCGGCGCAGCGCGAACCAGCCGTCCGCCCCGAGCGCGAGCACCAGGACCGTGCCCAGGCCCGCCAGGACGGCGTCCGCGACGATCAGTTCGCTCGACCGGGGCGCGTCGACCGGCTGTCCGGCGCCGTTCAGCCCGACCGCCACGGCCGTCCCGGCCGGCGTGCCCGCCGGCACGGAGACCTGGCCGGCTTCCGGCCCCACCGGGTACGTCCAGCGGGCCGGGGCCTGCTCCCGCACGCGGCCCGCACGCGGGTCGACCGACTGGGCCGGGCCCGTGGTCACGGCGGTGACGACGTGCCGGTCGCGGGCGGCGTCCCGCGCGTCCGCCGTCTCCACGTGGTGGACGAGCAGCGCCGCCACCGCCGCCAGGACGATGGAGGCGAGCGCCGTCAGGACCGCCGACGCCACCAGGCGGCTGTACGCACGGTCGACCGGCCGGCAGAGCGGGTTGTGGTCCCGACCGGCGGCCCGGCGCACGTGCCCGCGCAGGGTCGTGTGCGAGGCGGGACGCCTGTGCGTGGCGGCTGCGGCGGACATGACGCGTCTCCTCGGTGCCGGAACGGCTCTGTCTCACCGATCAGTCTTCCGGGCCCGCCGGCCGCCGCCGAGGGCCTGACGGCCCTGCTCCTCTGGGCCCCCGGGCCGCGGTCCACCGGCCGCTGGTCCCGGACCGGGCCGACCCGGTCCCGTCCCCGGGGACCGTCCGGCCCCTGCCGAAACGCTCGTTCGGTGGTGCCATGGAAGTACGAACGGCCGGGGCCACGGGCCCGGGCCCCGCACCGAGCCAGGGAGGCGGGCATGAAAGCCGCCGTGGGAGACCGCATCATCGTCCAGGGCACCCGGCCGGGCGCGGCCCGCAGGGACGGCGAGATCGTCGGCCTGCACCACCCGGACGGCAGCCCGCCGTACGACGTCCGCTGGTCCGACGACGACCGGGTCACCGAGTACTTCCCCGGCCCGGACGCCCGGATCCACCACTTCGCCCACGAGCCCGCCGCCCCGGACCGCGTACCGCCGAACCCGCACCTGTTCGCCGACTGACGGGCCGCCCTCGTGACCGTCACCGTCGATCCGCGCACGCGTGGGCTGACCGGCGCCGAGGCCGCCCGACGGCTCGCCGAGCACGGCCGCAACGAGGTCGCCGCCGACCGCCGGGTACCGCTGTGGGCCCGGGTGGTCGCCCAGTTGCGCGACCCGCTGATCACCGTGCTGCTCGCGGCCGTCGCCCTGACGCTGGCCATCGGCGACCACCCGGACGCGGTGGTCATCGCCCTGGTGATCGTGGTCAACACCACCGTGGGCGTGGTCCAGGAAGTCCGGGCGGAGAGCGCCGTCGCGGCGCTGTCCCGGCTCTCCGCCCCGGCGGCCCGGGTGGTGCGCGACGGAGAACCGCGCAAGGTGCCCTCGGCCGAGGTCGTCCCGGGCGACGTGGTGGCGCTCGCCGAGGGGGACATCGTGCCGGCCGACGCCCGGATCCTCGATGCCGCCGCCCTGCTGCTCGACGAGTCGATGCTGACCGGCGAGTCCCTGCCGGTGGCCAAGGAGGCCGAGGACGGCGTGCTGTGGGCGGGCACGGTCGTCCTGCGCGGCCGGGCCGTGGCCAGGGTCACCGCCACCGGCGCGGACAGCGCGCTCGGCCGGATCGCCGCGCTGCTGCGCCCCCGGCCCGAACCCACCCCGCTCCAGCGGCGGCTGGCCGGGCTCGGCCGGGTGCTGGCGGCGGTGGCCGTGGGCCTGTGCGCGCTGGTCTTCGTCCTCGGCTTGGTCCGGCACCAGCCGCCCGGCGAGATGGCGGTCACCGCGATCAGCCTGGCGGTCGCCGCGGTGCCGGAGTCGCTGCCCGCCGTCGTCACGCTCGCCCTCGCCCTCGGCGCCCGCCGGATGGCCGCCCGCCGCGCCGTCGTCCGGCGGCTGCCGGCCGTGGAGACGCTCGGCTCGGTCACCGTGCTGGCCACCGACAAGACCGGCACCCTCACCGAGGGCCGGATGGTGGTCGAGCGCCTCTGGACGCCGCACTCCACGGCGACCGTGACGGGCCTCGGCTACGGGCCCACGGGCGAGGTCCGGATCGACGGGGCCGCCCCCGGTGAAGCGGATGCGCTGCTCACCGCCGCCGTCCTGTGCAACGACGCGGAGCTGCGCCCGCCCGCGGAGGGGGACACCGAGTGGCGGGCCCTCGGCGATCCCACCGAGGCCGCCCTGCTGACCGCCGCCGGCAAGGCGGGGCTGGACCACGAACGGCTGCGGGCCGACCTCCCCCGGGTCGCCGAGACGCCGTTCGACAGCACCCGCAAACGGATGAGCACCCTCCACCGCGGGCCCGACGGCACCCTGTCGGCCTGCCTCAAGGGCGCCCCGGAGGCCGTCCTCGACCCCGTCGTCCTCGCCGAGCCCCCGGAGCTGCTGGAACGGGCCCGGCACGCGGCCGCCGACCTCGCCGCCGAGGGCTACCGGGTGCTCGCCGTGGCGCGGCGGGACGTCGACCACGTGCCCGACCCTCCGGAGGCGGCCGAGCACCGCATGCGGCTGCTCGGCCTGACCGCGATGGCCGACCCGCCCAAGCCGTCCGCGGCCGCCACCCTGGCCGCCTGCCGTCGGGCCGGCATCCTGCCTGTCCTGATCACCGGCGACCATCCCGCCACCGCCCGCGCCCTGGCCGTCCGGATCGGGCTGCTGGACGCGTCCGCCGGAGCCGGGGCGGTCGCGACCGGGCGGGACCTCGTCACCGGCGCGGTCACCGACCCGACCGGTACCCGGGTGTTCGCCCGCACCGATCCCCGGCAGAAGGTCGACATCGTCCAGGCCTGGCGCACCCGGGGCGCCGTCACCGCGATGACCGGCGACGGCGTCAACGACGGCCCCGCCCTGCGGCAGGCCGACATCGGCGTGGCCATGGGTCGGCGCGGCACCGAGGTCGCCCGCCAGGCCGCCGACCTGGTCCTCGCCGACGACGAACTCGCCACCGTGGTCGGCGCGGTGGAGGAGGGCCGCCGGGTCTACGACAACATCCGCCGCTTCCTGGTCTTCGGCCTGGCCGGCGGCGGCGCCGAGATCCTGGTGATGCTGGCCGGCCCGCTGTTCGGCCTCGCCCTGCCCCTGCGCGCCGGCCAGATCCTCTGGATCAACCTGCTCACCCACGGCCTGACCGGCGTGGCCATGGGCGCGGAGCCGGTCTCCCCCGGCGCGATGTCCCGGCCCCCGCGCCCACCGGACCAGCACATCCTCGGCTCCGGCGTCTGGCAGCGGGTGCTGCTGCTCGGCCTCGTCGTCGCGGCCGCGTCCCTCGGCGCGGCGCTCCGGGCCCACGACGACGACCGGCCCTGGCAGACCGTCCTGTTCCTCGCCCTGCTGGCCGCCCAGCTCGGCACCGTCCTGGGCCTGCGCGACCGGCTGCTGACCCGCGCGAACCCCTTCCTTCCGCTGGCCGTCCTCGCCTCCGCCGCCCTCGCCGTGGCCGCCCTCTACCTGCCCTTCCTGCGCGACGTCCTCGCCACCGAACCGCTCGGCTGGGCCGACCTCGCCGCCCCCGTGGCCGCCGGACTCGTCGGCTTCGCGGCCGCCCGGCTGTACGGGCCCGGAGACTGACGTCCCCGTCGGCCGGGCCCGGCCGGCGGCGTCCCGGCCCGTCCGCCACCGGCCTGCGCGGACGTGCCCGTCCTGCCGACCGGTCCGGGCCGAACGGCCCAAGTCGGCGGTGGAATTCGGGCGCAAGACTGGAGACGACGGAAGGTGGAGACCATGCACACCGTGATCGTGTACGAGAGCATGTACGGCAACACCCGGGAGGTCGCCGAGGCGATCGCCGAGGGCGTGCACCAGGCCGATCCCGGGGCGGCCGTCGACTGCATCCCGGTGGCCGAGGCCCGCGCCGACGTCACCCGGACCGCGGACCTGCTGGTGGTCGGCGGCCCGACCCACATGCACGGCATGTCCTCCGGGCTCAGCCGCCGGATGGCCGCCACGGCCGAGGGGCACAAGGAGGGCGCGGACGAGAAGGCGGCCGAGGCGCGGGAGACGGTCGAGGGTCCGGGCCTGCGGGCCTGGTTCCACGACCTCCCGGAGACCGAGTCCGGCACCCATGCCGCCGCGTTCGACACCCGGATCGACATGGCCCGGGCCGGAGGCGCGGCCAAGGGCATCGCCCACCGGCTCTCCCACCACCGCTACGACGTGGTCGTCGAACCCGAGGGCTTCATCGTGGAGGACAACGACGGGCCGCTGCGCACCGGTGAACTCGACCGTGCCCGCGCCTGGGGCGCGAGCCTGGTCTGATCCCGCGCCGAGGCGCCCTCGCCGCACCGGAGGGAGACTGGTCGAGGGGCCGCAGGACAGGAGACGACGGGATGTCCGACGGCGGAGGAACCGGGCGCCGCGCCCTGGTCGGCGAGCTGGCCGGTCTGGTACGGCTGGCGAACACCGCGCTGGGCGGCGCGACGGCCGCACTCACGGACCCGGCCGACGGGGGCGCCGGGATCACCGCCGCGGAGAAGGCCCTGGCGGAACTGCTCACCCGCGTCGAGGAGGACGCCGCCGCGACGCCCGGCGGCCGGGCCGCAATCGTGGTCGGCGTCCACGTGGGATGCGAGGTGGAGGCTCTCGGTCGGCTGGCTCTGCGGCTGCTGGAGGCGGCCTGGGCGCGCCAGGAGCGGGAGCCGTTCGACGAACGCTTGCGAGCGCCCCTGATCGGGATCGCCGACGCTGCGCTGGACCTGGTCGCCCGCTCCGCCGACGCCCTGGGGTCGGGCTCGCCGGAGGACGTCGCGGACCTGCTGACGCGGATGCACGAGCTCGGGCAGCGGCAGCGGCTGCTGTACGAGCTGCTGCTCGGCGAGCAGGGCGGCGATCCGGTCGATGTCACCGACCTCGTGCTGCTGTCGTGCTGCTACCAGCAGTGCGCCGACCGCGCCGGGGCGATCGCCCGGCACGCCGGGCTGTTCTCGCACGCCGTCTGAACCCCTCGCACGCGGTCTGAACCCCTCAGGGAAGACCGGCGACGGCGGTCGCCGCCATCAGCAGCCGGGCGGTGGGTTCGTGCCGTACGGCGCCCCGGTCGGTCACCAGCATCGGGCCGAGTACGGGATCCGCGCCCGGCCGACCGGTGCGCGTCAGCCGGTCGAGCAGCGCCAGCACGTTGTGGGCGTACGCCCGCGAGGCCGTTCCGGGCGCCTGCGCCGCGAGGTCCGCCGCGCCGATCACCGTGGCCCCGCCCCCGGCCCCCGCCGTCGTCGTGCCCGGCGGGACGCCCTCGACGTTGCCGCCCTCCGGGCCGGCCGCGAGGTCCACCAGCACCGAGCCGCGCCGCAGCCGCGCGAGCGTCGCCCCGTGCAGCAGGACGGGCGGCGGCCGGCCCGGCAGGGCGAGGGCCGTCACCACGAGGTCGTACCGCAGGACGGCCTCGGCCAGCGCCGCCGACCAGGCCGAACGGTCCCGGTCGAGCGACTCACCCGGCTCCCCCTCGTCCGCGACCGGGCGCAGCCCGGGCAGGTCCGAGAGCCGAGCGCCCAGGGCCACGGCCGCGGCGCGCTCGCGGTGGCGCGGTTCGACGGCGTCGACCGGGGCGCCGAGACGGCGGGCGGTGTCGATCGCCTGGAGACCCGCCGGGCCCGCGCCGACCACGAGCACCCGGACCGGGTCGAACAGGCCGTCCGTCGTGCCCCAGGGCGGCAGGCAGCGGCCCAGACGGCCGGCGGCGAGCAGCACCGCCCGGTACCCGGCCACCCTGGCCTGGGAGGCCCCGGCGTCCAGCGGGTAGGCGGCGGGCAGGTCGGGCGCCAGGTCCAGGCCGATCGCCGTCACCCCGCGGTCCGCCCACTGCCGGACCAGGTAGGGGATCCGCTGCGGCCGCAGCAGCGCGGCCAGCACCTGCCCGGGCCGCAGCTCGCGCGCCGGGTCGACGTTCGGCGGGTGGATGCCGAGCAGGACGTCGGCACGGCGCAGCAGCTCGGCGCGACCGGTGACGGTGGCGCCCACGGCGCGGAACTCCGCGTCGTGGTGGCCGGCCGGTGCACCGGCTCCGGACTCGACCAGGACGGTCACACCGAGTCGAGCGACGGCCGGGACGAGGTCGGGCACCAGGGCCACCCGGCGCTCACCGGGCACGGTCTCGCGCAGCACCCCCACCGTCGTGGCCGTCAACGCTGCCTCCAGGGGTCGGCCCTCCCGCCCAGTATGTCCCGTTTGCCCGGGTCGTTCGCCCGGTCGGATACTCGTGCGCGGGGCCACTCGTGCGCGCACCACCACGCGCATCCGGACGGCACGCGCATCCGGACACCACGCACACACGGAACGCCGCGCGCACACGGAACGCCGCGCGGCAGGGCGGAGGGAGCCGGTCATGGCAGCCAGGGGCTGGCAGTTCTGGGTGGACCGGGGCGGAACCTTCACCGACGTGGTCGCGCTGGCTCCGGACGGCCGGCTGCTGACCCGCAAGCTGCTCTCGCACGACCCGGCCCGCTACCGCGACCCGGCCGTCGCCGGGATCCGGGCCCTGCTGCCGCCCGGCGCCGACCTCGGAGCCCTCGTCGACTCCGTCCGGATGGGCACCACGGTGGCCACCAACGCCCTGCTGGAGCGCACCGGCGAGCCGACCGCACTGTGCGTCACCCGCGGGTTCGCGGACGCGCTGCGGATCGGCTACCAGGACCGGCCGGAGATCTTCGCCCGCGAGATCGTCCTGCCCGAGCCGCTCTACGCCCGGGTGGTCGAGGTGGACGAACGGATCACCGCCGACGGCGAGGTGCTGCGCCCGCCCGACCTCGACCGGCTCGCCGAGGACCTGCACGGCTGCCTGGACGCCGGCATCCGCTCGGTCGCGGTGGTCTGCCTGCACAGCTGTCTGCACCCCGCCCACGAGCAGGAGATCGGGCGGCTCGCCGAGCGGCTCGGCTTCGACCAGGTGTCGCTGTCCAGCGAGGCGAGCCCGCTGATGAAACTGGTGCCGCGCGGGGACACCGCCGTGGTCGACGCCTACCTCGACCCGGGCCTGCGCCGCTACGTCCGCCGGGTCGCGGAGGAACTCGCCGGTGTCCGGCTGATGTTCATGCAGTCCAACGGCGGCCTCGCCGAGGCCGGCCACTTCCGGGGCAAGGACGCGATCCTCTCCGGCCCGGCCGGCGGCATCGTCGGCATGGTGCGGATGTCCGAACTGGCGGGCCACGACCGGGTGATCGGCTTCGACATGGGCGGCACCTCCACCGACGTGTCGCACTTCGCGGGCGAGTACGAGCGGGTGGTGACCACCCGGGTCGCCGGAGTCCGGCTGCGGGCACCGATGCTGGCCATCCACACCGTCGCCGCGGGCGGCGGCTCGGTGCTGCGCTTCGACGGCGACCGCCTGCGGGTCGGACCGGACTCTGCCGGCGCCGACCCGGGGCCGGCCTGCTACCGGGGCGGCGGGCCGCTGACCGTCACCGACGCCAACCTGCTGCTCGGCCGCATCCAGGCCGGGCACTTCCCGCGCGTCTTCGGGCCGGACGGCGACCAGCCGCTCCACACCGACCTGACCCGGCGCCGCTTCACCGAACTGGCCGACGAGATCGGCGGCCGCTCGGCGGAGGAGACGGCCGAGGGCTTCCTGCGGATCGCGGTGGGCGACATCGCCAACGCGATCAAGCGGATCTCCGTCCAGCAGGGCCACGACGTCACCCGCTACGCCCTGACCACCTTCGGCGGCGCGGGTGGCCAGGTCGCCTGCCCGGTGGCCGAGGCACTCGGCATCCGCACCGTCCTCGTCCCGCCGATGGCCGGGGTGCTGTCCGCCCTCGGCATCGGCCTGGCCGACACCACCGTCCTGCGCGAGCAGGCCGTCAAACGGCCGCTCGCCGAGGAGGAGATGGCCGCGGTACGGGCTCTCGCCGACGAACTCGCGCAGACGGCCACGGGCGAGCTGCTCGACCAGGGCGTCCCACGGGAACGGATCCGGCTGGCGCACCGGGCCCGGCTGCGCTACCAGGGCACCGACACCACGATCGGCGTCCCACTGGGCGAACCGGCCGGCATGCGGGCCGAGTTCGAGGAGCGGCACCGGGCCACCTACTCCTTCCTGATGGACCGCCCGCTCGTGGTCGAGGCCCTCGCCGTGGAGGGCACCGGCCTGACCGAACAGCCCGCACTCGACGCCCTCTGCCCCGCCGGCGCCGCGGCCGAACCCGCCGGCACCGCGGCCGAGCCCGCCTCCGTCCGCCTGTACACCGGCGGCGCGTGGAGCCAAGTCCCGTTGCTGGAGCGGGAGTCGATGCGCGCGGACGACACCGTCACCGGCCCGGCCGTGATCGCCGAGGCCAACGCCACCACCGTGGTGGACGCCGGGTGGAAGGCCACCGTCACCGCCGCCGGGCACCTGCTGGTCGAACAGGTCGGCGCCACCGCCGAGGAGGCCGTGCCGACCACCGCCGACCCGGTGCTGCTGGAGGTCTTCAACAACCTCTTCATGGCGATCGCCCAACAGATGGGCGCCCGGCTGGAGTCCACCGCCCAGTCGGTCAACATCAAGGAGCGGCTCGACTTCTCCTGCGCGCTCTTCGACCCGGACGGCAACCTCGTCGCCAACGCCCCGCACATCCCCGTCCACCTCGGCTCGATGGGCACCACCGTCAAGGAGGTGCTCCGCCGGCAGGGCCCGCGGATGCGCCCGGGCGACGCCTACGCCGTCAACGACCCGTACCACGGCGGCACCCACCTGCCCGACATCACCGTGGTCACCCCAGTCTTCGACCCGGACGGGAAGGACGTGCTGTTCTTCGTCGCCTCCCGCGGCCACCACGCCGAGATCGGCGGCACCGCCCCCGGCTCGATGCCCGCCGACAGCCGCGAGATCCACCAGGAGGGCGTGCTCTTCGACAACTGGCCGCTGGTGGTGGACGGGCGGCTGCGCGAGGAGGAGACCGTCCGGCTGCTCACCGAGGCGCCGTACCCGTCCCGCGACCCGGACACCAACCTCGCCGACCTGCGCGCCCAGATCGCCGCCAACCGCAAGGGCGTCGACGAGGTCAACGCAATGATCGACCACTTCGGCCTCGACGTCGTCCAGGCCTACATGCGGCACGTCCAGGACAACGCCGAACAGGCGGTGCGCCGCGCCGTCGACGGCCTGACCGACGGCACGTACCGCTACGAGACCGACTCGGGCGCCGTGATCGCCGTCTCGGTGCGCGTCGACCGCCGGGAGCGCGGCGCCGTCATCGACTTCACCGGCACCTCCCCCCAGCTCGACGGCAACCTCAACGCGCCCTCCGCCGTCGTCACCGCCGCCGTCCTGTACGTCTTCCGCACGCTCGTCGCCGACGACATCCCGCTCAACGACGGCTGCCTGCGCCCGCTGCGGATCGTCGTGCCGCCCGGCTCCATGCTCGCCCCCGAGTACCCCGCCGCCGTCGCCGCCGGGAACGTGGAGACCTCCCAGGCCATCGTCGGCGCCCTCTACGCCGCACTCGGTGTGCAGGCGGAGGGCTCCGGCACGATGAACAACCTGAGCTTCGGCAACGCGGAGCACCAGTACTACGAGACCATCGCCTCCGGCTCCGGCGCCGGCCCGGACTTCGACGGGGCGGACGCCGTCCAGACCCACATGACCAACTCCCGCCTCACCGACCCCGAGGTCCTGGAGTGGCGGCTGCCGGTCCTGGTCGAGGAGTTCGCGGTCCGCCCCGGCAGCGGCGGCACCGGGCGCCATCACGGCGGCAACGGCGCGCTGCGTCGGCTGCGCTTCCGCGAGCCCATGACGGTCAGCCTGCTCACCGGCCACCGCCGGGTCCCCCCGTACGGCCTCGACGGCGGCTCCCCCGGCGCCCTCGGCGACAACCGGGTCCTGCGCGCGGACGGCACCGTCGAGGAGCTGCCCGGCTGCGGGAGCACCGAGCTCGCCACCGGGGACGCCCTGGAGATCCGCACACCGGGCGGCGGCGGCCACGGCAGCCCGGCCTGAGGCGATCCGCCCGGCCCTGACCCGATCCGGCCGGTCGGCGCCGGGACCGGCCGGGCCGCCGAGGCGGTGACCGCCTTCGCCCGGTGAACGCGGCCGGCTGCCGCGAGCCGTCAGGCGTGGACGCCCAGTTGGGCCAGCAGCGTCGCGTTGTCCTCGATGTGCCAGTCCTCGGTGATCCGGTCGGTGCCGACGTGCTGGATGTCGATGGCGTTGAACTCGACGCGCTGGCCCTGGCCCCGCACGCCGTCGAAGGTGCCGGTGAAGTGGCCGCGGAAGACCAGCCGGGCGGTGATCTTGTCGCCGCTGACGAGGAGGTCGGACAGCTCGCAGGTCAGGTCCGGCACCGCGGCGCGGAAGTTCCTCGAGGCGAACAGCGGCCCGGCGGGGCCCTGCGGACGGCCCGGCGGCAGGGTGTTGTCCCGGAACCGCGGGCTGACCGCCGCGTCCAGGTAGCGCTGCTGCCCGGTGTTCCAGAAGGTGTACAACTGCTGGGCCAGGTGGACCTCATGGGCCGCTCGCCGGGCGCCGATGGAGCGGTCCGCGGTGAGCGCCTTCGGCTGGACGAGGCCGGGCGAACGGTCGACCAGGCGCTGCGGCCAGTCACGGTCGGAGTCGTGGGCGGGGGCGGCCGCAGCGGTGCCACCCGCCAGGGCGGCCACGGCCGCCAGGACGGCGGCGGTACGGATCAGGGTGCGCGAGCGCATGGGAACAGCTCCTCGGATCGGGGTGGGCACGCCCGGGGGCCGGGCGTGCCGGGAGAAGGACGGGGAAGAAGACGCCGCGGCCGCGGCTCAGGCGAGCCGGCCGCCGCCGTCGACGTGCAGCACCGTGCCGGTGACGTACGGGTTGTCGACGGCGTAGAGGACCGCCTTGACCAGGTCCTCCGGGGTGCCGACGCGCCGGGCCGGATTGCGCTCGGCGACCCCGCGCAGGAACGCCTCCTTGTCGGCGCCCAGGCCGTCCCAGGAGCCGGTGTCGACGATGCCGGGAGAGACGGCGTTGACCCGGACCGGCGCGATCTCGACCGCCAGCGCCTGCACCAGGAAGGCCAGCGCGCCGTTGGTGGTGGCCATCACCGTGCGCGCCGGCGCCGGGCGCCACGCGGCCACGCCGGAGAAGAAGGTGAACGAGCCGCTCTCGGCGACCTGCCCGACCAGGTGCTTGGCCAGCAGCAGGGGGCCGATCACCTTCGCCGCGAACGCCCGCTGCACGTCGGCCGCCTCGAGCTCCCGCAGGGGGCCGTTGGCGGGCATCGCGGCGGTCGAGACCAGGTGGTCGAAGCGGCCGGCCCGGGCGGCGAAGTCGGCGATCGACCGCTCGTCGGCGATGTCGAGGGCGATCACCTCGGACGGCCCGGTCAGCTCGCCGGCCGTCCACTCCAGCTTGCGCGGGTCCGGGCCCGCCAGCACCAGGGAGGCGCCGGCCGCCGAGGCCGCCTTGGCCAGGGCCCGCCCGGTACGGGAGCCGGCGCCGACGACCACGAGCCGTCGGCCCTGGAGCGAGGCCGGGGGGTACGTGGTGCCGGGTGCGGAGGCGGAAACGGACATGGAGAACTCCTGGGATCGTCGGGGAATCAGACCGCCCGCTGTTTCCCGCGGCGGCCACACCACGACCCTCTCCCGGCCGCCCGTGATGAGTCCAAGGCTTGTTTTCTACCCCAGCGATAAAATCCGTTCATGGCAACGCCGACGCTCAGGCAGCTCGAGTACCTGACCACCGTGGTCGACACCGGATCGTTCACCCGGGCGGCCGAACAACTGCACGTCACCCAGCCCGCGCTCTCCCACCAGATCCGCGCCCTGGAGGGCACCCTCGGCGGCCCGCTGCTGGAACGGCTGCCGCGTTCCGTACGGCTCACCCCGATGGGCCGGGCGGTCCTGCCGCACGCCCGCGCCGCGCTGGCCGAGGCCGAGCGCCTGCACACGGCGGCCCGCCGGACGGCCGGGCTGGAGGAGGGCGAACTGGAGGTCGCCGTCGTCTACTCGGTCAGCCTCGGCATCCTGCCGCCGGTGCTCCGGGACTGGCACCGCCGCCACCCCGGCGTGCGGATCCGGCTGCGCGAGTACGCCCACACCGACCGGCTCCAGGAGGCCATGCTCGCGGGCCGCGCCGACCTCGCCATCGGGCCCACGCCGACCGGCTGGGAGGGGCCGATCCGGGAGCTCGGCGTCGAGGAGTTCACCGTCGTGCTGCCCGCCGAGGACCCACTGGCCGACCGCCCCACCGGCACGGTCGAACTGACCGAACTCGCCGACCGCGACTGGGTCCACTACGCCCCCGACAACGGCCTCGCCGATCTCCTGGACCAGGTCTGCGCCCGGGCCGGTTTCCACCCCAGGGCGGCGATCCGCGCGGAGCAGACCTCCGCCGCACCGCTGCTCGCCGCGGCCGGGCTCGGCCCCGCCCTGGTGCCCGCCAACATCGTCCCGGCCCACTTCGAGGGCGCCCTGCTGCGCCCGGCACCTCCGATCCTGCGCACCCTGACCGCCTACACCCGCACCCGCCCGGACCCGCTCACCGTGGCCTTCGCCGACCTCCTGGCCCGCCGGGCCCGGGTGGACCCCGCCGGCCCCGGCCGGTCGGCCGGGGCCGCGCCGGACGGGCCGGGCGGTCCCGGCACAGCGCCGAACGCCTGATCACGCCCGGTACCCACCCGCGCGCCTCCACATCGGCTCCTGGGCCGAACGGCCCCGGTACGGCGGCCGACCAGGCCCGGCCCGAGGGGCGTACGTCCTCTCGAAGCTTCCCGCCCCGCAGAGGACAGTGGAAGAGACGGACCCCCGGCGCGTCCGGCGCCGCCGGGCCATCCTGCCAGCGCGCCTGGAGGCAGCCATGCGCCGTGTCATCCGCTTCCGCGACCTCGGCCGGGAGGACGTCGGCCTGGTCGGCGGAAAGAACGCCTCGCTCGGCGAACTGATCAACGGCCTGGGCCCGGCCGGCGTCCGGGTGCCCGACGGCTTCGCCACCACGGCGGACGCCTACCGCGAACTGCTCGGCGCCGAGGGTCTGCGCGAGCGGGTCGCGGAGCAGGTCGACCGGCTGCACGGGGGCGCCCCACTGCCCGAGGTCGGCGCCGCCATCCGCGCCGCCGTCCTGTCCGTCCCGCTGCCGCCCGCGCTCGAACACGACATCGTGGACGCGTACGCCCGGCTCGCCGGTGAGGCCGGGCGGGAGGACCCGGACGTCGCGGTGCGCAGCAGCGCCACCGCCGAGGACCTGCCGGAGGCGAGCTTCGCCGGGCAGCAGGAGACCTTCCTCAACGTCCGGGGGCCCGCCGCCCTGCTGGACGCCTGCCGACGCTGCTTCGCCTCGCTGTTCACCGACCGGGCGATCGACTACCGGGAGCGGATGGGCTTCGACCACCTCTCCCTCGCACTCTCCGTCGGCGTGCAGCTGATGGTGCGCTCCGACCTCGCGGGCGCGGGGGTGGCGTTCACGCTCGACACCGAGACCGGCTTCCCCGGTGTGGTGGTGATCAGTGCCGCCTGGGGGCTGGGCGAGACGGTGGTCAGCGGCCAGGTGGATCCGGACGAGTACACGGTGTTCAAGCCGGTGCTCAAGGACCACCGCATCGACCCGGTGATCGAGGTGCGGCTCGGTGCGAAGCGCCGCAAGGCCGTCTACGGCGGGAACGGCTCGACGACGGTCGTCGACACCGACGCGCGGGAGCGGTCCCGCCCGGTGCTCGGCGAGGGCGACGTCCGCACGCTGGCCGAGTGGGCGGTGGCCGTGGAGGAGCACTACGGCTGCCCGATGGACCTGGAATGGGCCAAGGACGGCATCACCGGCCGGCTGTTCCTGGTCCAGGCCCGGCCGGAGACCGTGCAGTCCCGCCGCCGGGGCGAGGTGCTGCGCCGGTTCCGGCTCACCGGTACGGGCGAGCGGCTGGTGGACGGCATCGCCGTCGGCGAGGCGATCGGCGCCGGGCCGGTGTGCGCGCTGTCCGAGCCGGTCGGCCTGGAACGCTTCCCGCAGGGCGCCGTCCTGGTCACGGAGATCACCGACCCGGACTGGGAGCCGCTGATGAAGCGGGCCGCCGCGATCGTCACCGACCACGGCGGCCGGACCTCGCACGCGGCGATCGTCAGTCGCGAACTGGGCGTACCGGCCCTGGTCGGAACCGGATCGGCGACCGCCGTGCTCACCGGCGGACAGGAGGTCACCGTCTCCTGCGCCGAGGGCGCGCAGGGCCACGTCTACGCGGGCCTCGTCGGGTACGAGGCGACCGAGACCGACCTCGGCTCACTGCAGGCCACCCGGACCAAGGTGATGCTCAACCTGTCCGACCCGGGCGCGGCCTTCCGCTGGTGGCGGCTGCCGGCGGACGGCGTGGGCCTGGCCCGCACCGAGTTCGTGGTCGCCCACCAGGTGCGCGTCCACCCGATGGCACTGGTTCACCCGGAGCGGCTCTCGCCGGAGGACCGGCGCCGGGTCGACGAGCTGGCGTACGGCTACCCCGACCGCACCGACTACTTCGTGGACCTCTTCGCCCGCGGCGTGGCCCGGATCGCCGCCTCCCGCTGGCCGGACCCGGTGGTCGTGCGCACCAGCGACTTCAAGACCAACGAGTACGCCCGGCTGATCGGCGGCACGCCATTCGAGCCTGTCGAGGCCAATCCGATGATCGGCTGGCGCGGCGCGAGCCGCTACTACGACCTCGGCTACCGCGAGGGCTTCGCCCTGGAGTGCCGGGCGCTGCGCCGGGCCCGGGACGAGCTCGGGCTGACCAACGTCGTGGTGATGATCCCGTTCTGCCGGACCCCGCAGGAGGCCGACCGCGTCCTCGCGGTGATGGCCGACAACGGGCTGACGCGGGGTGCGAACGGCCTGCGGGTGTACGTGATGGCGGAGATCCCGGCCAACATCCTGCTCGCCGAGCAGTTCGCCGAACGCTTCGACGGCTTCTCGATCGGCAGCAACGACCTGACCCAGCTCACCCTCGGCGTCGACCGCGACTCCGGTCTGCTCGCCCATCTCTTCGACGAGCGCGACCCGGCCGTCACCCGCAGCATCGAGTCCCTGATCGCCACCGCCCACGCGGCCGGCCGCCACGTCGGCCTCTGCGGCCAGCGCCCCAGCAACGACCCGGACTTCACCCGATTCCTGGTGCGGGCCGGGATCGACTCGATCTCCGTCACCCCGGACAGCTTCGCCGCCGTGAAGCACGCGGTGGCAGCCGCGGAGCAGGAGACTTGAACGCGGACGTCCGACGTCACGGGCCGAGCGGCAGGAGACGGCGATGAGCACGACGGAACCCCTCCCCACGGAGACCGACGCCTGGGTGGTGGACCGCCCGGGGCCGGTCGGCGGTCCCGGGCCGGGACCACTGTTGTGGGAGCGGCGGCCGCTGGAGGCGCCCGGGCCGCGGGAGATCCTGGTGGAGGTGGAGGCCTGCGGGGTGTGCCGCACCGACCTGCACCTCGCGGAGGGGGACCTCTCCCCCAGGACGGCCCGGTGCACCCCCGGGCACGAGGTGGTCGGCCGCGTGCTCGCGGTCGGCGCGGACGCCGAGGGGTTCGGCGTCGGGGACCGGGCCGGGGTGGCCTGGCTGGCCGGGACCTGCGGCCGGTGCGGCTACTGCCGCAGCGGCCGCGAGAACCTCTGCCCCGACTCCCGCTACACCGGCTGGGACCGGCACGGCGGCTACGCCCGGCACCTGACCGCCGACGCCCGCTACGCCTACCGGCTGCCCGAGGGCCCGCCCGCCGAGCAGCTCGCCCCGCTGCTGTGCGCCGGGATCATCGGCTACCGCGCCCTGGAACGCGCCGAACTGCCCGCCGGCGGACTGCTCGGCATCTACGGCTTCGGCGCGTCCGCGCACCTGACCGCCCAGATCGCCCTCGCCCGGGGCGCCCGGGTGGCCGTGTTCACCCGCGCCGCACCCGCCCGGCGGCTCGCCCTGGACCTCGGCGCCGGTTTCGCCGGCGACTCCTACGACCCGCCCCCGGAACCACTGGACGCCGCCATCCTCTTCGCCCCGGCCGGCGAGCTCGTACCCGCCGCCCTCGCCGCCCTGGACCGCGGCGGCACACTCGCCGTCGCGGGCATCCACCTCACCGACATCCCGCGACTCGACTACCAGCGGCACCTCTTCCAGGAACGCACCCTGCGCAGCGTCACCGCCAACACCCGCGCCGACGGGCGGGCCTTCCTCACGGAGGCGGCCCGCACCCGCCCGGCCGTCCACGTGACCCGCTACCCCCTGCGGCAGGCCGACACCGCCCTCGCGGACCTCGCCGCGGACCGGGTCACCGGCGTCGCGGTGCTCGTCCCGAAGTAGGGCCACGCACCGCGGCGGTACCCCGGAAGAGCGCGGCGACCGCCTCGTCACCGCACTGTTCGACCTGCTCGGCGAACACGGTGTACCGGGCGAACGCCGGCGCCTCACCGTGCGGCGCACACCGGAGGCACCGCGGGTGGAGCACGGCGCTCGATCGCCCACGATCGGATCGCTCTCCCGCTGACTCCCGGGGCGGGCGGATCACGGCCCGGTCCCGCGCCCCCGGTGCGCGTCAACCGCCCGGCGCCCGGGAGCGCCAGCGCGGCAGGTCGTCGAGGAACAGTTGTTCACCGGGGTCGCGGTACCCGGCGAGCACCGAGACCGTGCGGTACGCCTCCGCCCCGGCCCTGCCCCGGTTCACCGGTACCGTCCGGACGCACCCGGCCGCACCGCACCGACCCGGACGGCCCCACCAATGGGGCCCGGTGATGGGCCGAACGGCCCTGCCGCCCCGCTCGCGGCGGCGGTCTGCTGGATACGAAGGCCCGCTCCCCGTTCCGGGCCCTGACGAGCGGAGGCACCGGCCGTGCTGACCGACGAATCCCGCACCACCACCCGGCTGCTGCCGCACACCGCCGCCGGGCGGACCGTGTCCGTGTCCCGCTTCGCCCCGGAGGTCCTGCCGGACACCGGCCGCGTCGCCCTCGACCCCGCCCGCGAACCGTACGACACCGACCGGGTCCGGCTCTCGCTCACCCCGGCCGAGGCCCGGCGGCCGGTCGGGAACGACACCGCGAAGGCCACCGCGTCATGAGGGCCTCCGACCTGATGACGTCACCCCCGGTGACCGTCGGCGCCACCGCGACGGCCGTCGAGGCGGCCAGACGGATGGAGGAGGCGGCGGTCGGCTGCGTCCTCGTCACGGAGGACGACCGACTGCTCGGCATCCTCACCGACCGCGACCTGGCCGTCCGCGGCCTGGCCCACGACGGGAGCCCCGAGCGGCCCGTCACCGAGCTCATGACCGTGCGGGTCGCCACCCTGGATGCCGACGACGACCTCGACACCGCCTACCGAACCTTCCGCAACGCCGGCGTCCGCCGCCTGCCCGTGATCGACGACGGCCGCCCGATCGGCATGCTCACCGTCGACGACCTGCTCCGTGACGTCGTCCAACGGCTCCTCGACGTGCTGATCCCGGTCTCCCGCAGCGCCCTGCGGGAAGCCGCTGTCCGCCCTCACCCTCCCCTCGAACCCCTTGGAGGCCGTCATGGCCGGTGACCTTCGCAGACGATTCCCGTTCGGCGGCCGGTGGCCGTCGTTGCCCGACTTCTTCGAGGACTTCCCCGCCGAGTTCCGCATGCCACACGGCGAGCACGTGATCCGCATCGAGGAGTCCGAGACCGACGGCGTCTACCAGCTCAAGGCCGAACTCCCCGGCGTCGACCCCGACAAGGACATCACGATCAGCATCGACGACGGCGTGCTGACGGTCCAGGCCGAACGCACCGAGGAGACGAAGGACAAGCAGCACTCCGAGTTCCGCTACGGCTCGTTCAGCCGCAGCGTCCGGCTTCCCGCCGGCGTCCGCGACGAGGACGTCACCGCGTCGTACGACCAGGGCGTCCTGACCGTCCGGGCGCCCGTCGGCGAAGTCGCCAGACCCGCCCGCAGGATCGAGATAACCCGGGGCAGTTGACCCCCGATTCCGGGCCCGGGCACCACCCCGGGCCCGTCGGACCCTGGAGCCGAAGATGACCACGAAGACCCCGACACCGATGCGCACCAAGCGCTGGACCCTGCGCCTCGACCTCTTCGAGGAGGGCGACGCCACCAAGGTCCACGCCGTCCTCGACACCGGCGACAACACCCTGGAGGCCCGCACCACCGCCCACCGCAGCCCCCACGACCCGCCCGTCCCCGAGATCGGCGACGAGTACGCCGCCGGCCGCGCCCTCGCAGAGCTCGCGCGCCAGCTGCTCCACGCCGGAAGGACGGACGCCGCCGCGAACGAGCCGTGAGGTCGACCGGATCGGTGGTGTCGGGTCCGAACCGGTGGGTGGTGAGCTGTGCCGCGCGGCCGGGATGCGCCACCGCCCTTCGCCGGTCCGCCCGGGCGCGGGTGATCACACCCGCCCGTTCTCCCGCCGGTCGGGCGTCAGATCCGCGACCAGGAGCGCCAGCAGTTCCGCCGGCGCCTCGATGAAGCGGTAGTGGCCTCCCTCCAGGAGTTCGAAGGCCGCTTCGCCGCAGGCCGACCAGCCGGTCATCAGCGACGGCGGTATGCCCGTGTCCTCGGTCCAGCCGATGGCGGTGATCGGGCAGGGCAGCCGGAGCGGCTCGGCCACGTGGTAGCGCTTGTTCATGTCGACGTCGTTGCGCAGGACGCCGAGGTAGAGCGCGAGCAGGCTCGGTTCCAGGGTGCCGCCCAGTTCCGCGACGAGCCCGCGCAGTTCGGCGGCCAGCTCGTCGTCGTCCATGTCGAGGAAGCGGCCGTAGGGGCCGTCCTGCGGTGCGACCTCGGAGGAGACGAACACCTGGGTCGGGGCGGGCAGCCCCTTTCGACCAGCCGTACGGCGGTCTCGTACGCCGCCAACGCGGAGCCGCAGTGCCCGAACAGGGCGTAGGGGCGGTCCAGGTAGGGGCGCAGGGCCTCGCAGAGGTCGTCGGCCATCGCCTCGTAGGTGGTGTGGGCGGGCTCGCGCATCCGGTTCTCCCGGCCCGGCAGCTGTACGGGGCAGAGCTCGACGCCGTCGACCGATGACGGCCACCGGCGGTACATGCTCGCCCCGCACCCCGAGTAGGGCAGGCAGAACACCCGCGCCGGTGCCACCGGCGACGGCTCGCGGATGAACCACTTGTTGCGGATGTGGGCCGTCGGAGCGTCCACTGATGTCCTTCCGGGTGGGGGCTTCTTCTCGGATTCGACCGCGGTGCTGCCGGTGGAGGTGACGCCGGCTGCGGTGAAGGCGGCGATGAGCGGTTCCTATCGGGTCCGCGCGGTGATCGGCAGGTGCGTGAAGCCCGCGATGACGTTCGAGCGCATGCGCCGCGGCGCACCGGCGAGTTCGAAGTCGGTGAACCGGCCCAGCAGTTCGGCGAACAGGATCCGCAGGGCCACCCGTGCGACGGTGTGTCCGATGCAGTAGTGCGCGCCGACGCCGAACGGTCGCGGACCCCGCAGCGCGTCGCGCTCCAGGGCTTCGGCACCGTCGGACGCGCGGTGGCCGGTCACCTGGCCGCGCACGGCCACCGGGTGGTGGCCGTGGCCGACGTCCGGGGCACCGTCGAGGACCAGCGCGGACTGCCCGTCGCCGAACTCGCCGCACTCACCAGCAGCGACGGCACGATCGACCGGAGCCGACTGCCCGCCCGGGTCACGGTCCACGGGCCCGGGCAGGCGTGGCTGCACGTCGACGCCGACGTGCTGGTGCTGGCGGCGTCCGCCTCCGCGGTCGACGAGGAGGCGGTACCGGCGGTGCGGGCCCGTCTGGTGGTCGAGGGCGGGAACATGAGCTGCACCGCACCGGCCCGCCGGCTGCTGCGCGAGGCCGGCCACACCGTCCTGCCGGACGTGGTCGTCAACGTCGGCGGGGCGGCGGCCACCGGGTGCGTGCTCGCCGGGCTGGCCCCGTCCGACCTGCCGCTCCCCCGGCTGTCCGCGTGGCTGCGCGAGTGGGTCTCCGGCAGGGTTTCCCGGAACTGCGAGCTGGTGCAGGAGCTGAGCGCCTCGGGCAGTGCCGATCCGGTCGCGGAGCTCCTCTCCTCGCGCGGAACCCCGGCCGGCGCCGCCGACCCGGAGGCGCCGGCCGGGCGGTGATCCCGCCGCAGGACGCGGGACCGGGCGCCGGGTCGTCCCCGGCTGGAGACGACCCGGCGCCCGGATGTCCCGGAACTACCAGCGGCCGCGCGAGGGGGCGGGGTTGAACCTGGCGGCGAGCGCCGCCAGGAAGGTCGGGAGCTTGTCGACCATGGACTTGGGGACCGGGACGGTCTGGACGGTGTCCCTCCGCACGTCCTGGACGACGAGGGTGTAGGTGCCGTTCTCCTCGACGAGTTCGGCGGCGTAGAGCAGGGTTTCGGTGGAGGTCCGCATCGGGGGTCCTAGGCTTGGGTGTCGTTGAGCCAGGCGGTCCACGCCTCGGTGGCCCGCTGCTCGTCGGTGTTCCCGGCGAACACGTGGTGGGCCAGCCAAATCGGCGTGTTCCAGGTGCTGCCGTTGAAGAAGCGGTAGAGCGTGTCCGGGCCGCGCAGCCCGACGAAGTCGGGGCTGAGCCAGTCCACGACCACCTCCTCCGGGCCGCCGTCCCGGCCGGGGACGTGGACGGCGAGCCGGTCGCCGACGGCCGCGTCCTCGGCGAGGCCGAGACGTCGGCGCAGGGCGGCGAAGTCGGCCGGGTCGGCGGTGGGTTCGGGGCGCACGGCCTTGACGTAGACGGCGGGGCGGCCGGCGAAGTGCCGCAGGTACTCGGCGAGGCTGTGCTGGTAGAAGTGGACGTGCTTCTCGGCCGCGTCCGCCTTCCGGTCCCAGATCTCGTCCCAGACGCCCTGGTGCACCCAGTGGATTCCCATCCGCAGGTGGCTCGTTCCGCCGTCGGCCGGCTCGATCCGGTAGCTGAGCGTGTTGGAGAACTCGTCGCCCAGGGTCGCCCGGACGGCGAAGTGGTGTGGCGGCTCCCACGCCACGACGGTGCTCTCGGCCCGGGTGACCTTTCCGCCGACGCGCGGCTCGATCTCCATCGGGTACAGCCAGCCGAGGTTGCCGACGCCGGTGGCGACCGCGGCCCAGACCTGTTCGGGGGTCGCGGGCAGGTCCTGTTCCTTGCGGACCTCGAACTCTCGGGCCATGGTCGGGTTCTCCTTCGTCGTCGTCATGGGTCAGTAGCTGACCGGGAGGGCGCTCAGCCGCCGCTGCAGCGGGTTGGGCCGCCACTCCAGCGCCGCCCCGTCGGCCAGCCGCAGCTCGGGCAGCCGGCGCACCAGGGTGCCGACCGCCACCTCCGCCTGGAGCTTGGCCAGCGGGCCGCCGAGGCAGAAGTGCGGGCCGTTGCCGAAGCTGAGGTGGCGGTTGTCGGGTCGTGTCAGGTCGAGCCGGTCGGGGTCCTCGAAGCGCTCGGGGTCCCGGTTGGTCGCGCCGAGGAACAGGTAGACCAGCTCGCCTTCGCGCAGCGTCCGCCCGCCGATCTCCAGGTCCTCCGCGACGACCCGGACGATCGCCTGGGTCACCGTGTCGTAGCGGGCCAGCTCCTCGACGGCGCCGCGGATCAGCCCCGGGTCCGCGCGCAGCCGGGCCAGCTGGTCGGGGTGGCGCAGCAGGGCCAGCATGCCGTTGCCGATCAGCTGGGTGGTGGTCTCGTCGCCGGCGGTGATCAGGACGAAGCAGGTGGACAGCAGTTCGGAGTCGGTGAGCCGGTCGTCCTGCTCCTGGGTGGCGACCAGGGCGCTGATCAGGTCGTCGCCCGGATCGGCCCGGCGTTGCCGGACGAGGCGGGCGAGGTACTCCTCGTACTGGCCGATCGCCTCCTCGGACTTGTCGAGGTCCTCGCTCAGCCGGCCGAAGCGGCTGAACCAGGTCTTGACCTGCGGGAGGTCGTCGTCCGGGATGCCGAAGAGCCGGCAGACGACGGACGTCGGCAGCGGGGCGGCGACGGCCTCGATCAGGTCCATGGCCGGCCCGGCCTGGACGGCCCGGTCGATCAGCTGGTCGACGATCCGCTGGATGCCGTCGCGCAGGGCCTCGACGCGCCGGGCGGTGAAGGCCCGGTTGGCGAGCTTGCGCAGCCGGGCGTGGTCCGGCGGGTCGGTGTTGGACATCACCCGGCCGAGCCGGTCGGTGAGCCGGCTGAAGGCCTTGAGGTCGCCGCCGAGCGCGACGTAGGCGCGGGTCATCCGGTCCCGGTCGTTGGACAGCCGCGGGTCGGTCAGCGCCGCCTCGACGTCGGCGTACCGGGTGAGGTACCAGATGCCCTGGGCGCTGCGGTGGACCGGGCTCTCGCTCCGCATCCGGGCGTAGAACGGGTACGGGTCGCGGCGGGCCTCGGGGGTGAGCAGGTCCGCGGCGAGGTCGCGGGGCCCGGCGGGATCTCCGGGCTCGGCGGGGCCGCCGGGCCGGGCGGGGCCCGCGGTGGCGCGGGCCCCGCCCCTGGTGTCGGTGGTGGTCACGTCGGCTACCGCCGGGCGTCCATGGCCTCGGCCAGGCTCCTGGGCCGCATGTCGGTCCAGGACTTCTCGACGTACTCCAGGCAGGCGGCGTGGGTGTCGGGGCCGTGGGCGACGGTCCAGCCAGCCGGGACGTCCGCGAACTGCGGCCACAGCGAGTGCTGGTTCTCGTCGTTGACGAGCACGAGGAAGGTGCCGTCCTGGTCGTCGAAGGGGTTGGTCATGGGTCAGTCCTCCTGGTGGTGGTGGGAAACGGTGGTGTCGCCGGTGGCCTCGGCGATCCTGGCGGCCAGGACCGGTCCGATCTGGGCCAGCGAGCCGGCCTGGGTCATCCGGTTGTGCCGGGTGGTGACCTCGTGCGATTCGATCCGGCCGGTGACGTAGGGCTGCCAGATCCCCGGCCCGGCGTTGTCCTCGGCGTTGCGGTCGATCGTGGAGTTGAAGAGCAGCAGGTCCCCGTCGAAGGTCCCGGGGACGAAGTCGACCGCCAGCTTCGCGTTGTTGATCATGATCTGGACGACCACCTCGACCTGCCGCTCGGTCAGGCCGGCCAGCGCGCTGCCCCGCCGGTTCAGCACCTCGGCGACCTCCGCGTAGGTGATCTCCCGGTCGCCCAGCTCCTCCGGGTCGACGTCGAGCACCCCGACGAGCACGTCCCGCTCGGTGGGCACCGGTACCTCCTCGAACTTCACGTCCTTCACCGGGTAGGCGTCGAGGATCGCCAGCAGCGCGGTCCGCTCACCGCGCGACTGCAGCTCGCAGGCGAGGGCGTGGGCGATCAGCCCGCCGGCGGACCAGCCGAGCAGCAGGTACGGGCCCTCCGGCTGGATCTTCCGGATGTGGTCGGCGTAGTCGGCCGCCATCTCCTCGTAGGACGTCGGCAGCGGTTCGGGCCGGCCGAGGCCGCGCGCCTGGATCGCGTAGACCGGGTGCTGCGGGCCGACGTGGTTCAGCAGCCCGCTGTACGACCAGCTGATGCCGCCCCCGGGGTGGACGCAGAACAGCGGCGTGCCCGTCCCGGTCGAACGCAGCGGCAGCACCACGTCCAGCGCGTCGTCGGGATCGTTCATGACCAGGCGCTCGGTGAGCCCGGCCACGGTCGGCGCCTCGAAGAGCATGCGCAGTCCCAGCTCCAGGCCGAGGGTCTCGCGGACCCGGGAGGCCAGCCGGGCGGCCAGCAGCGAGTGCCCGCCCAGGTCGAAGAAGTTGTCGTCGATGGACACCGGCTCCCGGCCGAGGACCTCGGCGAACAGGCCGCACAGCAGCTGCTCCTGCGGCGTCCGGGGGCCGCGGCCGGCGTCCGAAGCCCCGTACTCGGGGGCGGGCAGGGCGGCCCGGTCGAGCTTGCCGTTGGCGGTCAGCGGCAGCGCGTCCACGGTGACGAACGCCGCCGGCACCATGTAGTCGGGCAGCTCGCGGCGCAGCCGGGCGGACAGCTCGACCGCCTCGGGCGCGCCCTCGGGGGCGGGCACCAGGTAGGCGACCAGCCGCTTGTCGCCCGGCCGGTCCTCGCGGGCGACCACGGCCGCCTGGGCGACGCCCGGGCAGCCCGCCAGGACGGCCTCGATCTCGCCGGGCTCGATCCGCAGGCCGCGCAGCTTGACCTGGTGGTCGGCGCGTCCGGCGAACTCCAGGGTGCCGTCGGCGCGCCACCAGGCCAGGTCGCCGGTGCGGTACATCCGGCTCCCGGACGGCCCGTACGGGTCGGCGGTGAAGCGCTCCGCGGTGAGGCCGGGCCGGCCGTGGTAGCCCCGGGCGACGCCGACCCCCGCGAGGTACAGCTCGCCGACCATCCCCACGGGCAGCGGCCGCAGGTGGTCGTCGAGCACGTAGGCGCGCATGTTGGCCATCGGGCCGCCGATCGGCACGGAGGCGGCCTGCTCGGGCAGGTCGCGCACCGGGTGGCAGGTGGCCAGGGTGGTGGCCTCGGTGGGGCCGTAGCCGTTGACCACCTCGATGCCGGGGCAGGCCTCCAGCACCCGGGCGGCGGCGGCCGGGGAGACCACGTCGCCGCCGGTCCACACCTCGCGCACCCCGGCGAGCAGGCCGGGGCGCTCCTCGGCGACCAGCCGGAAGAGTCCGGCGGTGAGCCACAGACCGGTCACCCCGTGGGTGCCGATGGTGTGCTGGAGCAGGTCGAGGTCGAGCTGCTCGGGCGGTGCGACCACGATCCGGCCGCCGCCCAGGAGCGGCACCCACAGCTCGTAGGTCGAGAGGTCGAAGGCCGTCGGGGAGTGCATCAGCACCCGCTCGTGTCCGCCACCGCGCCATTCGGGGGTCAGCGCGTGGCCGACCACGTCGCGGTGGGTGACGGCCACGCCCTTCGGCCGCCCGGTCGATCCTGAGGTGTACATGATGTACGCCAACTGCTTCGGCTCACACGGGACTTCGACGTCGGACGGATCGGGCTCGGCGTCCACCAGGGCGGCCAGCACCTCCTCGGTGAGCACCAGGGCCGCGCCGCTCTCCCGCAGGATCAGTTCGATCCGGGTCGCCGGGAAGCGCGAGTCCAGCGGCACGTAGGCGCCGCCCGCCTTGACGATCGCCAGGATGGCCGTGACCAGGTCCGCCGAGCGTTCCATCAGCACCGCGACGGGCGTCTCCGGCCGGACGCCCCGGCGGACCAGTGCCCGTGCGAGCCGGTTGGAGCGCCGGTCGAGCTCCCGGTAGGTCAGCTCGGTGCCGCCCGCCACGACGGCGACCGCGTCCGGGGTGGCCCGCACCTGGCGGGCGAACAGCTCCGGCACCGCGGCCCGGGGCAGCTCGGCGGCCGTGTCGTTGAACCCGTGCAGCAGTTGGTGGCGTTCCGCCTCGGACAGGAGGTCGATCCGGCCGATCGGCCGGTCCGGGTCGGCGACCGCGGTACGCAGCAGCCGGGCCAGGCGGTCGAACAGCAGCTCCACGGTGGGCGCGTCGAACAGGTCGGTGGCGTACTCCACCGCGCCGACCAGGCCGTCGGGGCCGCCGTCCGGGCGGAACTGCTCGGCCAGGCTGAAGGTCAGGTCGACCCGGGAGGTCCCGGTCGGCGCCTCCAGGTGGCCGGTCTCCAGCCCCGGCAGCGCGAACTCGCCCAGCGGCGCGTTCTGCAGGGCCAGCATGACCTGGAACAGCGGGTGGCGGGCCAGCGACCGCGCCGGGTTGACCACCTCGACCAGGTACTCGAACGGCACGTCCTGGTGGTCGTACGCGGCGAGCGCCTTCTGCCGCACCCGGCCGAGCAGTTCGGCGAATCCGGGATCGCCTCCGGTGTCGGTGCGCAGCACCAGGGTGTTGACGAAGAAGCCGACGAGGTCGTCCAGTGCCTGGTCGGTGCGGCCTGCGATCGGGCTGCCGATCGGGATGTCGGTACCGGCGCCGAGCCGGGTGAGCAGTGCGGCGAGGCCGGCCTGGAGCACCATGAACATGCTGGCGCCGCGCTCGGTGGCGAGGTCCCGCAGGGCCTGGTGGAGTTCGGCGTCCAGCCGGACCGCGACCCGGTCGCCCAGCTGGGAGGCCACCGGCGGGCGGGGCCGGTCGGCGGGCAGCTGGAGCTGCTCCGGCATTCCCGTCAACTCGTCCTTCCAGTAGGCCAGTTGCCGGGCGAACAGGCTGTCCGGGTCGGCGGCGTCGCCGAGCAGGTCGCGCTGCCAGAGCGTGTAGTCGGCGTACTGCACCGCCAGCGGGGCCCACCGCGGTTCCTCGCCCCGGCAGCGGGCCGCGTAGGCGGCGGCCAGGTCGGCGGAGAGCGGGCCCATCGACCAGCCGTCGGCGGCGATGTGGTGCACCACGACCAGCAGCGCGTGCCGGTCGGGCGCGAGCGCGTACAGCTCCGCCCGGACCGGCGGCTGCGCGGCCAGGTCGAAGCCGCGCCGGGCCGTCCGCGCCAGCCGTTCGGCCAGGCGGCCCTCGTCCAGCTCGACCAGCGGCAGCTCCGGGTACGCGTCCGCGGCGCTCAGCACGACCTGGTACGGCACGCCGTCCGTCTCGCGGAAGACCGTCCGCAGGCTCTCGTGCCGGGCGACCACGTCCGCGAGCGCCGCGTGCAGGGCCGGCCGGTCGAGTTCACCGGTGAGGCTCAGCGCGAGCGGCATGTTGTAGGTGGCGCTCGGCCCGTCCATCCGGTGCAGGAACCACAGCCGGCGCTGGGCGAAGGACAGCGGCACCCTCCCCCAGCCTTGACGGCCGGGAGGTGCCCCCATCGGACGCGGCCGGGCGGTCAGCGCGGGCCGCGCCGTTCCGGAGCCGTCGAGGCGGGCCGCCAGGGCGGCCACGGTCGGGGTCTCGAAGAGCGTGCGGACCTCCAGTTCCGCGCCGAGGGTCGCCCGGACCCGGGAGGCCAGCCGGGTCGCCAGGAGGGAATGCCCGCCCAGGTCGAAGAAGCTGTCCTCGACCCCGACCTGCGCCAGCCCGAGCACCTCGGCGAACAGCTCGGCGAGGAGCTGCTCCTGCGGGGTGCGCGGCGCCCGCCCGGCCACGGCCGGGCCGAGGTCGGGGGCGGGCAGGGCACGGCGGTCGAGCTTGCCGCTGGCGGTCAGCGGCAGCGCGTCCAGCGCCACGAACGCCGAGGGGACCAGGTAGTCGGGCAGCCGGCCCCGCAGCCAGTCGCGGAGTTCGCCGAGGAGGGCGCCGGTGCCCCGGCTGCCGGTCGGGCGGTTGGTCAGCCCGGACAGCGGGACGCCGGCCCGCCGCGCCGGCCGGTAGGCCTCGACGGGTGCGTCCGCCGGCCCGTCGGTGGAGCCGGCAGAGGCGGTGGAGCCGGTGAAGAGCGCGTCGAGGGCTTCGGGCGCGTCGGCCGACCAGGTGAGGCTGACCCGGCGGCCGAGCTCCCCGCCGAGGGCGTGGAAGTCCTCCGGGTCGGGCAGGTCGGCGCCGTCCGGGCCTTGCAGCCGCTCCAGCAGCCCGGCGAGCGTGCCGTCCCCGTCGCGCACCGCCCGGGCCAGCTCGGCCTCGCGCGCGACGCGGCGGTTCGGGATCCCGGTGAGGCGCACCGGGCCGGTGCCCGGCCGTCCGAGCAGTTCGCGCAGCTCCGCCAGGCCGGTGACGTCCCGGCCCCACGCCAGGTCGAGCGGCTGGACGGGCACGGCGGGCCGCTTGTGCAGCGTCACGTCGTAGCGGTAGCGGCTCAGTTCGTTGTGGTGGCGGCCGCGCTTGACCTCCACGACCACCGCGCCGATCTCCGTGCCGTGCTCCGCGCCACGCTCCCGCAGGGCGGTGAAGAAGTCCGGGTCGACCAGGAGTTCCTTCTCGACCCGCAGGGCCTGCTCCACCGCGCGGCGCACCGCTGCGAGGTCGGCGCCGTCCCCGGCGCGGTGCAGCTGGACGGCCGTGGCCAGCGGGCGCAGCAGCCGCAGGTTGCGGACGTCGCCGATGAGCAGCGCGCCGCCGGGGGCGAGCAGCGCCGTCAGCTTCCCGATCACGTCGGCGAGGTACTCGGCGGACGGGAAGTACTGCACCACCGAGTTGATCACGATGGTGTCGAACGTCCCGCCCGGCAGCCCGTCGGTGTCGTGCGCCGGGCGGGTCCGGAGCACGACGCGCTCGGCCAGGTCCGGTTGGCGCGCCACCTGGGCGGACAGCGCGTCGATCGCGGTGGCGGAGAAGTCGGTCGCCCAGTAGGTCTCGCAGTGCGGGGCGATCCGGGAGAGCAGCAGCCCGGTGCCGACGCCGACCTCCAGAACCCGGCGGGGGCACAGGGCCAGGATCCGGGAGACGGTCGCGTCGCGCCACTCCCGCATCTGCTCGACGGGGATCGGGGCGGCGTCGTAGCTGCTGTTCCAGCCGACGAAGTTCTGGCCGAACGCGGCTTCCTCGGGGGTGATGGGCAGGGCGTCGTAGATGCCCCGCCACTCGTCCACGTGGTCGGCCTCGATGCCGCTGTCGCGGGCGGGCTCCTGCCGCGGGACGACGTAGCCGACGAGCCGGTCGTCCTGGGCGAGGACGGCGGCCCGGGCGACGGCGGGGTGTTCGGTCAGGGCCGACTCGACCTCGCCGGGCTCGACCCGGAAGCCGCGCACCTTCACCTGGTCGTCGGCCCGGCCGAGGTACTCCAGCTGGCCGTCGGCACGGAAGCGGACCACGTCCCCGGTGCGGTACATCCTGGTGCCCGAGGGATCGAACGGGCAGGCGACGAACCGCCCGGCTGTGAGTCCGGGCCGGTTCAGGTACCCGCGCGCCAGGCCGGCGCCGGCCACGTACAGGTCCCCCGGCACTCCCGGCGGCACCGGTCGCAGCCGCTCGTCCAGCACGTAGACCCGGGCGTTGGTGATCGGACGGCCGATCGGCGGCACGCCGGACGCCGGCGACAGCGGGTCGCTCATCGTCGCGCACACGGTCGTCTCGGTCGGACCGTACGCGTTGATCATCCGCCGGCCCGGTGCCCAGCGGTCCACCAGCTCCGGCGGGCAGGCCTCACCGGCCACCACCACCGTGGACACCACCGCCACCGAGCACACCGGCAGGGCGGCCAGGACGGACGGCGGCACGGTCACATGGGTGACCGCCAGGCCCGGGTCGGTCAGCGCGGACAGCGGCTCGGCCGCCGGGGGCAGCACCAGGGCCGCGCCGCACAGCAGGGCGGTGAAGATCTCCGACGCCGAGGCGTCGAAGCTGGGCGAGGCGAACTGGAGCACCCGGCTGCCGGGTTCGATCGCGAACCGCTCGATCTGGGCGGCCACCAGACTGGCCACGCCGCCGTGGCCGACCACGACGCCCTTGGGGCGGCCGGTCGAGCCCGAGGTGTAGATCACGTAGGCGGGGTGCCGGACGTCGAGCGCGACCTCCGGGTCGGTGTCCGGCCAGTTGCCGTCCGAGAGCATCGCCGGGTCGTCGACCAGCACCGCCGGACGGGCGTCGTCCAGCATGAACGCGATCCGGGCGGCAGGGTATGCCGGGTCCACCGGCAGGTACGCCGCCCCGGCCTTCAGCACACCGAGGACGGCCACCACCGACTCCACCGAGCGCGGCAGCGCCACCGCCACCAGCTGCTCCGGCCCGACGCCGCGCGCGATCAGCGCGTGCGCGAACCGGTTCGCCCGCGCGTTCAACTGGCGATACGTCAACTCGATTTCGCCATGGACGAGCGCGACCGCATCCGGCGTCGCCGCGACCTGCGCCGCGAAGGCCCGCGGCACCGGGACGGCGTCCACCTCGCGGGCGGTCTCGTTGCCGCGCTCCAGCAGCCGGTGCCGCTCGTCGGCGTCGAGGAGGTCGATCCCCCCGATCGGCCGTTCCGGATCGGCGGTGACCGCCTCCAGCAGCCTGGCCCACCGTGCGGCCAGGGCGGTGACCGTCGAGCGGTCGAACAGGTCGGTGGCGTACTCGACCGCGCCGACGATCCCGGCGGGGCTCCCGTCCGGGCCGAACTGCTCGACCAGACTCACTCCGAGGTCGAACTTGGCGGTTCCGGTGGCCACCGCGTAGGTGGCGACGTCCAGCCCGGGCAGCGAGAACCGGCCCATCGGCGCGTTCTGCACGGCCAGGATCGTCTGGAACAGCGGGTGGTGGGACAGCGACCGGGCGGGGTTCAGCACCTCCACCAGGTGCTCGAAGGGCACGTCCTGGTGCGCGTACGCCGACAGCGCCGTCTCCCGCACCCGGCCCAGCAGCTCGGCGAAGCTCGGATCACCGCTGGTGTCGGTGCGCAGCACCAGCGTGTTCACGAAGAACCCGACCAACTCGTCCAGCGCCTCGTCGGTACGACCCGCGATCGGACTGCCGATCGGGATGTCCGTCCCCGCACCCAGCCGGGTGTACAGCGCCGCCAGCGCCGCCTGCAGCACCATGAACAGACTCGTGCCGGTGCGCCGCGCCAACTCCGTGAGGGCGGCGTGCAGTTCGGCGTCGATTTCCAGGCCGACGTGGTCCCCGTGCCAGCCGGCGACGGCCGGCCGGGGCCGGTCGGTGGGCAGCGCGAGCAGCTCCGGGAGGTCGGACAACTGCCGCTTCCAGTAACCGAGTTGCTCGGCGAACCGGCTCTGTGGGTCATCGGCGTCGCCGAGCAGCTCGCGCTGCCACAGCGTGTAGTCGGCGTACTGCACCGGCAGCGGGGCCCACTGCGGCTCCTCACCCCGGCTGCGGGCCGCGTACGCCTCGGCCAGGTCCCGGGCCAGTGGGCCGGTGGACCAGCCGTCGCCGGCGATGTGGTGCATAACCAGCAGCAGCACGTGCTCGTCGGCCTTGTCCGCGAGCGCGAACAGCCCGGTCCGCAGCGGGGGTTCCACCGCCAGGTCGAACGGCTGCCGGGCGAACTCGGCCAGCCGCTCGAAGAGTTCGGCCTCCAGCACCTCCGTCGACCCTGCCCGGGGGCGGGCCGCGGCCGGATCCAGGACGCACTGGCGGGGGACGCCGTCGATCTCCGGGAAGACCGTCCGCAGGCTCTCGTGCCGGGCCACCACATCGGCCAGCGCCCGGTCCAGCGCCGCCCGGTCCAGCGTTCCGGTCAGCTGGAGCGCCAGCGGGATGTGGTAGGTCGCGGCGGCGGCGTCCATCCGGTGCAGGAACCAGAGCCGGCGCTGCGCGAAGGACAGCGGCACCGCGTCCGGTCGCTCGTGCACGGTCAGTGCCGGACGGGCGTGGCCGGCCCCGGCCAGCACCCCGGCCAGGCCCGCCACGGTGGGCGCCTGGAAGAGCGCGCGCAGCCCCAATTCCACGCCGAGCACCGAGCGCACCCGCGCGGCCAGCCGGGTGGCGAGCAGGGAGTGCCCGCCCAGGTCGAAGAAGTCCTCGTCGACCCCGACCTGCGGCACGCCGAGCACCTCCGCGAACAGGCCGCACAGGATCTGCTCCTGCGGCGTGCGCGGCGCCCGGCCCGCCTCGGTGGCCGCGGCCTCCGGCGCGGGCAGAGCGGCGCGGTCCAGCTTCCCGTTCGGCGTCACCGGCAGTGCGTCCAGCACCACGAACGCCGACGGGACCAGGTAGTCCGGCAGCCGGTCGCGCAGGTGCGCCGCCAGCTCCACCGGCCGGACCGCCGCGCCGGGACGCGCCGCCACATAGCCGACGAGCCGGTCGTCCCCGGCCAGGACGGCGGCCTGGGCGACGGCGGAGTGGCCGGCCAGGGCGGCCTCGACCTCACCGAGTTCGACGCGGAAGCCGCGCACCTTCACCTGGTCGTCGGCCCGGCCGACGTACTCCAGTTCGCCTCCCCCGACCTCCGACCGGGGGGACCCCCATGCACGGCGCCGCACCAGGTCACCGGTGCGGTACATCCTGGCGCCCGAGGGACCGAACGGGCAGGCGACGAACCGTCCGGCCGTCAGACCGGGCCGGTCGAGGTAGCCGCGCGCCAACCCGGGGCCGGCGACGTACAGCTCCCCCGTCACCCCCGGCGGCACGAGACGCAGCCGCTCGTCCAGCACGTACGCCCGGAAACCCGCGACCGGCCGGCCGATCGGCGGCACGCCCGCCCCCGGGGACAGCGGCTCGCTCATCGTGGCGCACACCGTCGTCTCCGTCGGACCGTACGCGTTGATCATCCACCGGCCCGGCGCCCAGCGGGCGACCAGCTCCGGCGGGCAGGCCTCGCCCGCCACCACCAGGGTCGACGCGGTCACCGAGTCCTCCGGCAGCGCGGCCAGGGCCGAGGGCGGCAGGGTGACGTGGGTGACGTCCAGTCGCCGGCCCGCCAGGGCCTCCAGCGGGGCCTCGGCCGGGGCCAGGACGAGGGCGGCACCGGTCAGCAGGGCGCCGCACAGGTCCCAGAAGGAGGCGTCGAAGCTGGGCGAGGCGAACTGGAGCACCCGGCTGCCCGGCCCCATGCCGAGCCGCTCGGTCTGCGCCGCCACCAGGCCCGACACCCCGCTGTGGCTCACGGCCACGCCCTTGGGGCGGCCGGTCGAGCCCGAGGTGTAGATCACGTACGCCGGGTGCCGGACGTCCACCACGACGCCCGGGTCGCCGTCCGGCCAGTCCCCGTCCGAGACCATCGCCGGATCGTCGACCAGCACCGCCGGACGGGCTTCGTCCAGCATGAACGTGATCCGCGCCGGCGGGTACGCCGGATCCACCGGCAGGTACGCCGCCCCGGCCTTCAGCGCACCGAGGACGGCCACCACCGACTCCACCGAGCGCGGCAGCGCCACCGCCACCAGCTGCTCCGGGCCGACACCGCTGGCGATCAGCGCATGCGCGAACCGGTTCGCCCGGGCGCTCAACTGACGGTATGTCAACTCCGTGTCCCCGCAGACGAGAGCGACCGCGTCCGGCGTCGCCGCGACCTGCGCCGCGAACAGCTCCGGCAGACTCGCCGCCGCCGCCTCGCCGTCGACGGCGGGCAGCAGCTCGCGCCGCTCCTCGGCGGACAGCAGGTCGATCCCGCCGATCGGCTGGTCCGGGGCGGCGGCGACGGCCGCCAGCAGCCTGGTCCACCGGGCCACCAGCGCCTCGACCGTCGAGCGGTCGAACAGGTCGGTGCTGTACTCGACCGCCCCGCTGAGCCCGGCCGGCGCGCCGTCCGGCCCGTGCTCCTCCGCGAATCCGAAGGTCAGGTCGAGCCGCGCGGTCCCGGTGAGCACCGTCACCCCGGAGACCCGCAGGCCGGGGAGGTCGAAGTCGCCGCCCGGCGCGTTCTGCACGACCAGCCCGGTCTGGTACAGCGGGTGGTGGGACAGCGAGCGGGACGGGTTCAGCGCCTCCACCAGGTGCTCGAACGGCACGTCCTGGTGCGCGTACGCCTCCAGCGCCGTCTCCCGCACCCGCCCCAGCAGCTCGGTGAACGACGGATCACCGCTGGTGTCCGTCCGCAGCACCAGCGTGTTGATGAAGAACCCGACCAAGTCGTCCAGCGCCTCGTCGGTGCGCCCCGCGATCGGACTGCCGATCGGGATGTCCGTCCCCGCACCCAACCGGGTGTACAGCGCCGCCAGCGCCGCCTGCAGCACCATGAACAGGGTCGCGCCCGAGCGGCGCGCCAACCCCACCAGCGCGGTGTGCAGTTCGGCGTCGATCCGGAGTTCCAGCAGGTCGCCGCCGTACGACATGGTGGCCGGGCGCGGCCGGTCGGCGGGCAGCCGCAGCTGCTCGGGCAGCCCCGCCAGCGCCTCGTTCCAGTAGCCGACCTGACGGGCGAACACGCTGTCGCCGTCCTGCTCGTCGCCCAGGATCTCGTGCTGCCACAGGGTGTAGTCGCCGTACGTCACCGGCAGCGGCGGCCAGGTCGGCGCCCCGCCCCGCTGCCGGGTGGTGTAGGCGGTGGCCAGGTCGCGGGCCAGCGGGCCCAGGGACCACCCGTCCCCGACGATGTGGTGCATGACCAGCAGCAGCACGTGCTCGTCGGTATTCTCCGCGACCGCGAACAGTTCCGCCCGCAGCGGCACCTCCGAGGTGAGGTCGAAGCCGCGCACCGCCGCCTCGCGCAGCAGGGCGGGCAGTTCCGCCTCCCCGGCCGCGCGCACGGTCAGCGGGACGGCGGCCTCGGCGGCGTCCAGCACCCGCTGGTACGGGACTCCGGCGAGGTGCGGGAAGACGGTGCGCAGGGTCTCGTGCCGGGCCGCCACGTCCGCGAGCGCGGCGCTCAGCGCGGCCCGGTCGAGGTCGCCGGAGAGCCGCAGGGCGAGCGGCAGGTGGTAGGTGGCGCTCGGCGCGCCGAACTGCTGGAGGAACCAGAGCCGGCGCTGGGCGAAGGACAGCGGCATCGGGTCACGGCGGGGCCGGGGCACCAGGGCCTGCCGCGCGGTGCCGGCGTCGTGCAGCCCGGCCGCCAGTCCGGCGGGTGTCGGGGTCCGGAACAGGCTGCGCAGCTCCAGCTCGACCCCGAGGGTCGCCCGGACCCGCGAGACCAGCCGGGTGGCGAGCAGGGAGTGCCCGCCCAGCTCGAAGAAGTCCCCGTCGACCCCGACCCGGGCCACTCCCAGCACCTCGGCGAACAGCTCGCAGAGGATCTGCTCCTGCGGGGTGCGCGGCCCGCGACCGCCGACGGCCGTGCCGGTCGGCTCGGGCGCGGGCAGCGCGGCGCGGTCCAGCTTGCCGTTGGGCGTCAGCGGCAGCGCGTCCAGCAGCACGAACGCGGACGGCACCAGGTAGTCGGGCACCCGCTCGCGCAGGTACGCCGCCAGCTCCGCCGCCGTCGCACCGGTCCCGGCCGGAGGGACGACGTACGCGACGATCCGGGTCTCGCCCGGCCGGTCCTCGCGGGCGAGCACCGCGACCTGGGCGACGCCCGGGTGGGCCGTCAGCTCGGCCTCGATCTCACCCGGCTCGATCCGGAAGCCGCGCACCTTCACCTGGTGGTCCACCCGCCCGGCGAACTCCAGCTCCCTGTCGGCGCGCCAGCGGGCCAGGTCACCGGTGCGGTACATCAGCGCGCCCGCCGGGCCGTACGGGTCGGCGACGAACCTGCTCGCCGTCAGCCCCGGCCGGTTCAGATAGCCGCGGGCCAGCCCCGCGCCGGCCAGGTACAGCTCGCCCAGCACCCCGGGGGCGACCGGCCGGAGCGCCGAGTCCAGCACGTAAGCACGGCAGTTGGCGATCGGTCGGCCGATCGGCACCGGCAGCGGGCAGTCCGCCGGGTCGGCCGGCAGCGGGTAGGCGGTGACCACGTGGGTCTCGGCGGGCCCGTAGTGGTTGTGCAGCACCCGGCCAGGGCGGCGGGCCTGGAAGCGGCGCACCGCACCGCCGAGGCGCATCGCCTCGCCGGCCTGGGCGACCAGCCGCAGGCTCGGCAGCTCCAGTCCGGCCTCCTCGGCGGCCTCGGCCAGCGCCTCGACCACCAGGTTGGGCGCGAACAGCTCGCCCACCCGGTGCCGGTCCAGCCAGTGCGCGAACAGCTCGGCACTGCGGCGCTGTTCCTCGGTCGGCACCACCAGCGTCTTGCCGTACAGCAGCGCGGAGAGCAGTTCCTGCACCGAGACGTCGAAGCTGATCGCGGTGAACTGCGCGGTGCGGGTGCCGGGTTCGCCGCCGACGGCCTCGTGGTGCCAGGCCAGCAGGTTGAGCAGGCCGGCGGCGGGCATCACCACGGCCTTGGGCCGGCCGGTGGAGCCTGAGGTGTAGATGACGTAGGCCGGGTGCCGGGCGTCCACGGCGACGGCCGGGTCGTGCTCCGGCCGATCCCCGGCCGGGGTGACGGCGGCGAGGTCGTCGAGGACGACGGCCGGGCGCGCGTCCTCCAGCATGTACGCGATGCGGGCGGCCGGGTAGTCCGGGTCGACCGGCAGGTACACCGCACCGGTCTTCAGCACCGCGAGGACGGCGACCACCAGCTCGGCGGAGCGCGGCAGCCGCAGGGCGACGACCTGCTCCGGCCCCACCCCGCGGGCGATCAGGGCGTGCGCCAGGCGGTTGGCCCGGCGGTTCAGCTCGCGATAGGTCAGCACGGTGTCTTCGAACACCACCGCCTCGGCCTCCGGGGTGGCCCGGACCCGCGCCTCGAACAGGGCCGGCAGCGTGGCGGCGGGCACCGGCCGGGCGGTGTCGTTGCGCGCGACCAGCAGCTCGTGCCGCTCCTCGGCGGTGAGGACGTCGATCCGGCTCAGCGGCCGGTCCGGCTCGGCGGCCACCGCCGCCAGCAGCCGCAGCCACCGGGCGACCAGCGCCTCCACCGTGGCGTGGTCGAACAGGTCGGTGCGGTACTCGACCCGCCCGACGATGCCCTCGGCCGGCCCGCCGGTGCCGCCGCGCTCCAGCAGGTGGAAGCCGAGGTCGAACATCGTCGTCGGCGTCCGCACCAGGAGGATCTCGGCGCTCAGACCGCTCAGGGTGAACTCGGTGCGGGGCGTGTTCTGCAGTGCGAGCAGCACCTGGAACAGCGGCTGGCGGGCGAGCGAGCGGGACGGGTTGATCGCCTCGACGACGTGCTCGAACGGCAGGTCCTGGTGGGCGTACGCGCCGAGCGCGGCCTCCCGGACCCGGCCCAGCAGCTCGGCGAACGACGGGTCGCCGCTGGTGTCGGTCCGCAGCACCAGGGTGTTGACGAAGAACCCGACGAGGTCGTCCAGCGCCTGGTCGGTGCGGCCGGCGATCAGGCTGCCGAGCGGGATGTCCGTGCCCGCGCCGAGCTTCTCCAGCAGCGAGGCCAGGGCGGCCTGCAGCACCATGTACACACTGGCGCCGTGCTCCCGGCCCAACCGGACCAGCCCGGCGTGCAGTTCCGCGTCCAGCTCGACCGCCAGGTGGCCGCCGCGGTGGGAGGGGGTCGCGGGGCGGTGGCGGTCGGCGGGGAGCCGGATCTGCTCCGGCAGGCCCGCCAGCGTCCGCTTCCAGTAGGCCAGCTGATGGGCGAACAGGCTGTCCGGGTCGGCGGCTTCGCCGAGCAGCTCCCGCTGCCACAGGGTGTAGTCGGCGTACTGCACGGGCAGCGGCGCCCACTGCGGCTCCTCGCCCCGGCGGCGCGCCGCGTAGGCGGTGGCCAGGTCGGCGGCCAGCGGGCCCAGCGACCAGCCGTCACCGGCGATGTGGTGGATCACCAGCAGCAGCACGTGTTCGTCGGCGGAGAGCTCGAACAGCTCGGCGCGCAGCGGCGGTTCGGTCGCGAGGTCGAATCCCCGCGCCGCCACGGCCGTCAGCAGCCCCGACAGCTCCGCCTCGCCGACGCGGGTGACGGGCAGCCGCGGCGGGGCGCTTCCGGCGTCCAGCACGTCCTGGTGGGGCACCCCGTCGACCTGGGGGTAGACGGTGCGCAGGCCCTCGTGCCGGGCGACGACGTCGCCGAGCGCCGCGTGCAGGGCAGCCCGGTCGAGCCCGCCCGACAGCCGCCACGCCAGCGGCATGTTGTAGGCGGAGCCGGCGTCCTCCAGCTGGTGCAGGAACCAGAGCCGCTGCTGCGCGGACGACAGCGGCACGGTGCCGGGCCGCTCCGCGCGGCGCAGCGCGGTCCGCGCCCGGCCGCTCCGGCCGAGCCCGGCGGCGAGCCCGGCCACCGTCGGCGTCTCGAAGAGGGCGCGCAGCTCCAGTTCCACTCCGAGGGTCGCCCGTGCCCTGGCGACCAGCCGGGTGGCGAGCAGGGAGTGCCCGCCGAGGTCGAAGAAGTCGTCGTCGGCCCCGACCTCGGCCACGCCGAGCACCTCGGCGAACAGCTCGGCGAGGACCTGCTCCCGGGGTGTGCGCGGGGCCCGGCCGGTGCGCGCCGCACCGTGGACGGGCGCGGGCAGCGCGCGCCGGTCCAGCTTGCCGGTGGCCGTCATCGGCAGGCTCTCCAGGGGCACGAAGGCGGCCGGGACCATGTGGTCCGGCAGTCGCTCGCGCAGGTGCGCCCGCAGCTCGTCCGCGCGGAGTTCCGCCCCGGCGGCGGGCACCGGATAGGCGACCAGGCGCACGTCCCCTTCCCGGTCCTCCCGGACGATCACGGCGACGTGGGCGACCTGCGGGTGTTCCGCCAGCGCCGCCTCGATCTCGCCGAGTTCGATCCGGAAGCCGCGCACCTTGACCTGGTCGTCGGTCCGGCCGAGGAACCACAGGTTCCGGTCCGCGCCCCAGCGCACCAGGTCGCCGGTGCGGTACATCCGCGAACCGCTCGGACCGAACGGGTCCGCCACGAACCGTCCCGCGGTGAGTCCTGGCCGGTTCAGGTAGCCGCGGGCCAGGCCCGCTCCGGCGAGGTACAGCTCGCCCGCCACGCCCGCGGCCACCGGCTGCAGCGCGCTGTCGAGGACGTACAGCCGGATGCCTCCGAGCGGCCGGCCGATCACCGGGCGGGGGCTCGACGCCACTGCCGCGACGACCGCGTCGACCGTGCACTCGGACGGCCCGTAGTAGTTCAGGCAGGAGACGTCCTCGACCGCCCGCAGCCGCTCCCACAGCCGGTCCGGAACGGCCTCCCCACCCATCGAGACCACCACCGGACGACGCACCGGATCGTCCAGGAGCCCCCGCGCCACGAGGACCTGGAGGTAGGACGGGGTGGCGTTGACGTAGTCCAGACCGGCGCGTGCCGCGTAGTCCACGAAGGCGTCCGGGTCGGACCAGGTCGCCTCGTCCAGGACGTGCAGTTCGTGGCCCGCGTACAGGCTGGAGATCTGGTCGCAGGAGGCGTCGAACGACACGGAGGTGGTCAGTCCGATCCGCAGCCGCTCCTCCGTCCGCCGGGGGAACAGCAGCGGACGCTGGCTGACGAAGAGGTTGAGCAGGCCGCCGTGGGTCGACACCACGCCCTTGGGCTTCCCGGTGGAGCCGGAGGTGTAGATCACGTAGGCCGGATGCCTCGGGTCGATGGCCACCAGGGGGTCCGTCGCCGGGCAGCCGGCCACCAGGGCGGCCGTCCGCGGGTCGTCGAGCACCAGCCACCCGGCCGGGCCCGCCTCCGGCAGCCCGTCCCGCGTCCGGGCGTCGGTCACCACCAGGACCGGACCGGCGTCATCGAGCATGTGCCCGATCCGCGCGGCCGGGTACTCGGGGTCAATCGGGACGTAGGCCGCTCCGGTCCTCAGCACGGCGAGGACCGCCACCACCAGCTCGGCCGACCTCGGCAGGGCGACCGCCACCAGCCGCTCCGGCCCCGCGCCACGCGCGATCAGGGCGTGTGCCAGCCGGTTCGCCCGCGCGTCCACCTCCTCGTACGTCAGCGAGACGTCCCCGCACACCAGTGCCACCTGCTCCGGGGTGGCGCGCACCTGCGCCCGGAACAGCTCCGCCACGCTCGCGGCCGGAAGCTCCACCTCCGGTCCGGTGCCGAGTGCCGCCAGGTCGCCGTGCTCCGCGGCGGAGAGCACGTCGCACCGGCTGAGTCGCCGCCGCGGGTCGGCGGTCACGGCGCGGAGCAGTCGCTCCCAGCGCCCGACCATCGTCTCGACGGTGGCAGGGTCGTACAGGTCCGCGGCGTACTCGACGACGACGTCGATTCCCTCCGGGGTGGGGGCCCCTCCCGGGCCGCCGGACCCGGCGGGACCGTCCGACGCGTGCCGCTCGGACACCGTGAAGGTCAGGTCGAGCTTGGCGGTGGTCGTGGTCAGCGGCATGTCGTCGACGTGCAGCCCGGGCGGCGCGAAGTCGGCGCCGGGCGCGTTCTGCAGCACCAGCATGACCTGGAACAGCGGGTGGTGCGCCAGCGAGCGCGCCGGGTTGAGGTCCTCGACCAGGTGCTCGAACGGCAGGTCCTGGTGGGCGTATCCGGCCAGCGCGGTGTCCCGGACCCGGCCCAGCAGTTCCACGAAGGTCGGGTCGCCCGAGGTGTCGGTGCGGAACACGAGGGTGTTGACGAAGAAGCCGACCAGCTCGTCCAGCGCCTGCTCCGTCCGGCCGGCGACCGGGCTGCCGAGCGGGATGTCGTCGCCCGCGCCGAGCTTGCTCAGCAGTGCGGCCAGACCGGCCTGGAGCACCATGAACAGACTGGTGCCGTGCGCACGGGCGAGCTCGCGCAGACCGCGGTGCAGTTCGGCGTCCAGTCCGGCGTGCACGAAGCCGCCCCGGTGCGAGGCGACCGCCGGGCGGGGCCGGTCGGTGGGCAACTGGAGCAGCTCCGGCATATTCGCCAACTGTCGCTTCCAGTAGGAGGACTGGCGGGCGAGCAGGCTGTCACGGTCGCCGGCTTCGCCGAGCAGCTCGTGCTGCCACAGGGCGTAGTCGGCGTACTGGACCGGCAGCTCCTCCCACCGCGGCTCCTCGCCGCGACGGCGCGCCGTGTAGGCGGCGGTCAGGTCCCGCGCGAGCGGGCCGAGCGACCAGCCGTCACCGGCGACGTGGTGGAGCACCAGCTGGAACACGTGGTGGTCCGGTGCCGGCTCGAACAGCCCGACCCGCAGCGGCACGTCGACCGCCAGGTCGAACGGGCGGTCCTTCGCCGCCGCCAGCGCGGCCGGCAGCCCGGCCTCGGTGGTCGGGCTCACGAGCAGCCGCGGGCGGGCCGCCGCGACGTCCAGCACCCGCTGGTGCGGCACGCCGTCCACCGCAGGGAAGACGGTGCGCAGGCTCTCGTGCCGGGCCACCACGTCCGCCACGGCGGCCTCCAGGGCCCGCCGGTCCAGCACCCCGGACAGCCGCCAGGCCAGGGAGATGTGGTAGTTCGCGTCGGCGCCCTCCAGCTGGTGCAGGAACCACAGCCGCCGCTGCGCGAACGACAGCGGGATCGCCTCGGGGCGCTCGCGCCGTACCAGGGCGGCCTGCGCCGGTCCGGCCGCGACCAGGGCGGCGGCCAGGCCGGCCGGGGTCGGCGCCTCGAACAGGGTGCGCAGCGGCATCTCCACGCCGAGCGTCGCGCGGATCCGGGCGGCCAGGCGGGTGGCCAGCAGCGAGTGCCCGCCGAGGTCGAAGAAGCCGTCGTCGACGCCGGCCGACGCCACGCCGAGGACCTCGGCGAACAGTTCGCAGAGGACCTGCTCCTGCGGGGTGCGCGGCGCGCGGGCGGCGGCCGCCGGGGCGAGGTCGGGGGCGGGCAGGGCGCGGCGGTCGAGCTTGCCGTTGGCGGTCAGCGGCAGCGCGTCCAGCAGGACGAACGCGGACGGCACCAGGTGCTCCGGCAGTCGCTCGGCCAGGTATCCGCGCAGCTCGGCCGGGCGTGGCGCGGCCGCGGCGGCCGGCACCAGGTAGGCGACCAGCCGGGTGTCGTCGGCGCGGTCCTGCCGGGCCAGCACGGCGGCCTGGGCGACGCCGGGGTGGGCGGCGAGGGCTGCCTCGATCTCGCCGAGTTCGATGCGGAAGCCGCGGACCTTCACCTGCTGGTCGGCCCGGCCGACGTAGCGCAGGCTGTGGTCCGCCGCCCGGCGCACCAGGTCGCCGCTGCGGTACATCCGGGAGCCGGCCGGCCCGAAGGGGTCGGCGAGGAACCGCCCGGCGGTCAGGCCGGGCCGGTTCAGGTAGCCGCGGGCCAGGCCCGGGCCCGCGACGTACAGCTCTCCCGCGACGCCCGGGGCGACCGGGCGCAGGCCGTCGTCGAGCACGTACGTCCGCAGGTCCGGCAGGGCCGTGCCGATCTGCCCGGCGGCGGTGCCGGGGCCGTCGAGGGCCGCGTGGGTGACGTGCACGGTGGTCTCGGTGATGCCGTACATGTTGACCAGCCGCGGCGCGTCCTCGGGGTGCCGCTCGTACCAGCTCGCCAGCCGGGCGTGCTCCAGCGCCTCGCCGCCGAACACCACGGTGCGCAGGGCGAGTTCGGGGCCCGCCTCCTGGTCCGCCCGCATCAGCTGGTAGAAGGCGGAGGGCGTCTGGTTGAGCACCGTCACCCGCTCGCGGGCGAGGAGTTGCAGGAACGCGTGGGGCGAGCGGCTGGTCTCGTGGTCGACGACCACCAGCCGGCCTCCGTGCAGCAGCGGGCCCCACAGCTCCCACACCGAGAAGTCGAAGGCGTAGGAGTGGAAGAGCGTCCAGACGTCCTCGGCGGAGAAGCCGAACAGCTCCCGGGTGGCGTCGAACAGCCGCACCACGTTCCGGTGCGGGACCACGACGCCCTTGGGGTTGCCGGTGGAGCCGGAGGTGTGGATGACGTAGGCCGCCTGGCCGGGGTCCACCGCGACCTTCGGATCGGTGTCCGGCTGCCCGGCCAGGTCTGCGGTGTCCAGCGGAAGCCGGTCCACGCCGTCCGCTCCCGGCAGCTCGCCGGCCGCGCCGGCCGTCACCAGCAGCGCGGGGCGGCCGTCCTGGAGCAGGTAGGCGATCCGGGCGGCCGGGTAGTCCGGGTCCACCGGGAGGTACGCGCCGCCCGCCTTGAGTACGGCGAGCACCGCCACGACCTGCTCCGCCGAGCGCGGCAGGGCCAGTGCGACGAGCTGCTCCGGGCCCACCCCCCGGTCGATCAGGGCGTGCGCCAGCCGGTTCGCCCGGGCGTTCAACTCGCCGTAGGTCAGGGTGACTTCGCCGTCCGTGAGGGCGGCGGCGGCCGGGTTCGCCCGCACCTGCCGCTCGAACAGCGCGGTCAGGCCGAGCTCCGGCGGCCGCTCGCCCCGGTCGGTACGGGCCGGGAGCAGCGCGGCGAGTTCCTCGGCGGACAGCACGTCGACCCGGCCGATCCGCCGTCCGGGGTCGGCGGCCACGGCGCGCAGCAGCCGCAGCCACCGCTCGACGATCCCGGCGGCGGTGGCCTCGTCGAACAGGTCGGTGCTGTACTCCAGGACGCCCGATAGCCCGTCGGGCTGTTCGGCCAGGATGAAGGTCAGGTCGCACTTGGCCGTCCCGGTGTGGACCAGGTCGGTGGCCACCCGCAGCCCCGGCAGGTCGAAGGTGCCGAGCGGTGCGTTCTGCAGGGCGAGCATGGTCTGGAACAGCGGGTGGTGCGCCAGTGTCCGGGTCGGGTTCAGCGCCTCCACCAGGTGCTCGAACGGCACGTCCTGGTGCGTGTACGCGGCGAGCGCGTCGGCGCGCACCCGGCCGAGCAGTTCGGTGAAGGACGGGTCTCCGGAGAGGTCGGTGCGCAGCACCAGGGTGTTGACGAAGAAGCCGACCAGCTCGTCCACGGCCTCGTCGGTGCGTCCGGCGATCGGGGTGCCGATCGGGACGTCGGTGCCCGCGCCGAGTTTGCCCAGCAGCGCGGCCAGTCCGGCCTGGAGCACCATGAAGAGGCTGGCCCCGCCGTCCCGGGCGAGCGCGCGCAGGCCCTGGTGGAGCTCGGCGTCGATCCGCACCGGCAGGTGGGCGCCCCGGTAGGACATCGCGGCCGGCCTGGGCCGGTCGAAGGGAAGCTCGACCTGCTCCGGAAGGTCCGACAACTTTGCCTGCCAGTAGGCGAGTTGACGACTCAGCAGGCTGTCCTGGTCGGTGCCGTCGCCGAGCAGCTCGCGCTGCCAGAGGGCGTAGTCGGCGTACTGGACGGGCAGCGGCGACCACTGCGGCTTCGCGCCCTGCGCGCGGGCCGCGTAGGCGGTCGTCAGGTCCCGTGAGAGCGGCCCGGCCGACCAGCCGTCACCGGCGATGTGGTGCATCACCAGCAGCAGCACGTGCTCCTCGGCCGCCGTCCGGAAGAGTTCGGCGTGCAGCGGCGGTTCCCCGGCGAGGTCGAAGCCGTACCGGGCCGCCGCCGCCAGCCGCTCGGGCAGCTCGCGCTCGGCGGTCTCGGTCATCCGCAGCCGAGGCCGGGCCTCGTCCGGGTCCAGCACCCGCTGGCACGGCACGCCGTCGACCGTCGGGAAGACGGTGCGCAGGCTCTCGTGCCGCTCGACCAGGTCCGCCAGGGCGGCCTCCAGGGCCCGCTGGTCCAGCTCGCCGGACAGCCGCAGGGCCAGCGGGATGTTGTACGTGGCGCTCTGGGCGGGTTCCATGCGGTGCAGGAACCACAGCCGCCGCTGCGCGAAGGACAGCGGAACGGTGTCCGGCCTCTCGCGCCGCCCCAACGCCGGGCGCGCGCGGCCCGCGACGTCCACGGCCGCCGCCAGTTCCGCCACCGTCGGCGCGTCGAACAGGTCGCCGAGCCGCAGTTCCACGCCGAGTGCCGAGCGGGCCCGGGCGACCAGCCGGGTGGCGAGCAGGGAGTGCCCGCCGAGGTCGAAGAAGCTGTCGTCCAAGCCGGGTTCGGACACCCCGAGCACCTCGGCGAACAGTCCGGCGAGCAGGTGCTCGGTCGCGGTGCGCGGGGCGCGGCCCCGGACGGCGGTGGCCTGCTCGGGCGCCGGGAGGGCTCGCCGGTCGAGCTTGCCGTTCGGGGTCAGCGGCAGGGCGTCCAGCAGCACGTAAGCGGCCGGCACCATGTGCCGGGGCAGCCGGTCCCGCAGGTGGTCGCGCAGCACGGTGTCGGTCGGCGCGGCTCCGGGCTCCGCGACGGCGTAGGCGACCAGCCGCGGTTCCTCCTCGGTGCGCACCAGCACGGCGGCCCGGGCGACCAGCGGGTGCTCGGTGAGCACGGCCTCGATCTCGCCGAGTTCGACCCGGAAGCCGCGGACCTTCACCTGGTCGTCGGTGCGGCCGAGGAACTCCAGGTTGCCGGACGCGTCCCAGCGCACCAGGTCGCCGGTGCGGTACATGCGCGATCCGCTCGGCCCGAACGGGTCCGCCACGAAGCGCCCGGCGGTCAGCCCCGGCCGGTCGAGGTAGCCGCGGGCCAGCCCCGCACCCGCGACGTACAGCTCACCCGCCACACCGGCCGGCAGCGGCCGCAGGGCGCCGTCCAGCACGTACAGCCGGGCGTTGCCGACCGGCCGCCCGATCACCGGGCGCGGACTCGAACCCAGCGGCGCCACCACCGAGTTGACGGTGCACTCGGACGGTCCGTAGAGGTTGAGGCAGCGCACCCCCTCAGCCGCCCGCAGCTGCGCCCAGAGCCGCTCCGGGACGGCCTCGCCGCCCGCCGCGACCACGGCCGGCCGCCGCCGCTGGTCGCTCAGCAGCCCGTGCTCGACGAGTACCCGGAGGTAGGACGGGGTGGCCTCGACGTAGTCGAGCCCGCACCGCCCGGAGTAGGCGACGAAGGCGTCCGGGTCGGTCCAGGTCGCGTGTTCCAGGACGTGCAGCTCGTGGCCCCCGAACAGGGCGATCAGCTGGTTCCAGGAGGCGTCGAAGGAGACCGAGGTGGTCAGCGCCACCCGCAGCCGCCGCCGCTCCGCGAGCACCGGCGCGAGCTGCACCTGGCGGAGGTCGGTGAGCAGGTCGAGCAGGCCGCCGTGGGTCGGCAGCACGCCCTTGGGCCGCCCGGTGGAGCCGGAGGTGTAGATGACGTACGCGGGGTGGTCCGGGTGGACGGCCACCATCGGGTCGGTGTCCGGCAGCCCGTCCAGGTCGGCGGTGTCCAGCACCAGCCGGTCGACGGGCCCGGCCTGCGGAAGCCGCCCCTCGCCGCGGGAGTCCGTGACCAGCAGGGCCGGCCGGGCGTCGTCGAGCAGGTAGGCGATCCGGGCGGCCGGGTACTCGGGGTCGACCGGGACGTACGCCGCGCCGGTCTTCAGCACCGCGAGGATCGCCACCACCAGCTCCGCCGAGCGTGGCAGGGCCACCGCGACCCGCCGCTCCGGCCCGGCTCCCCGCGCGATCAGGGCGCGCGCCAGCCGGTTGGCCCGCCGGTCCAGCTCCGCGTACGTCAGCGAGACGTCGCCGCAGACCAGCGCGACCAGGTCCGGGGTCGCCCGCGCGTGTTCCCGGAACAGCTCCGGCAGGCTCGTGGCCGGGGCCGGCGCGACCGGCCCGGTACCGAGCACCGCCGCCTCGCGCCACTCCTCGGCGGTGAGCAGTTCGATCCGGCCCACCGGCTCGTCCGGGTCGCAGTCCGCGACGGTGTCCAGCAGCGCGAGCAGCCGCTCCTGGTGGCCGGCGAGGTCCGCGTCGCCGTAGGCCTCCGGCGAGCCGTGCAGCCGCAGCAGCGGCGGGTTGCCGTCCCGGTAGTCGAAGACCCAGACGGCGAGGTCGGTCGTCGACCCGGACACGAAGTGGTGCACGTCGGCGGGGTGCCCGGCGAAGCTCGGCCGGGAGTTGAACGCCATGATGTTGACGATCAGCGGGAACGCCGTGCCGATGCTGCCGGGGGCGCCGAGGTCGCGCAGCAGGTCCTCGCTGCGGTAGCGCTCGTGCGCGACGGCCGTCTCGACCTCCCGCGCCGCCTGGGCGACGAGGTCGCGCCACGGCAGGCCCGGTCGCACCGTCAGCCGCAGCGGCACCACGTTGGACAGGGTGCCCGGCACCGCCGTCAGGTCGCGGTCGGCGCCCCGGCGCGCGGTGACGGGCATGGCGAGCACCACGTCCTGGTTGCCGGTCAGCCGGTGGACGTAGAGCGCCGTCGCCGCGATCACCAGCCGGGACCACCGGACGCCGGAACGGTCGGCCGCGGCCCGCAGGGCGTCCGGGCGGCGCAGCTCCCGTTCCTCGGCCAGCCGGAGGGCGCGGTGCGGGTCGGTGGCGGAGGTGTCGGCGAGCCGGGTCGGGGCGGGCAGGTCGGCGAACCGCCCGGTCCAGTGGGCGCGGTCGGCGGTGAAGTCGGCGGACGCGCGGTAGGCGGCGTCGCTGTCGACCAGGTCCCGTAGCGAGCCGAAGGGGCACGGCGGCACGGCGCCGCCGCCCTCGGCGAGCGCCGAGTACACCTCGCCGACCCGCTGCCGGAGCATGGAGCTGCTGATCGCGTCCAGCACGACGTGGTGGTAGTTCAGGTACCAGAGGAACTCCGTCGGCGACGCCTTGATCAGCGCGTGGCCGAACAGTGGGTCCCGGGCGAGGTCCAGCGGGCGCAGCAGGTCCCGTTGCATCCACTCCACGGCCGCCGCCCGGGGGTCCGGCTCCCCGCTGAGGTCGAGGTGCGCGGGCGCCCAGTCCCAGCTCTCCCGAAGGACCTGGCGCGGGCCCTCGCCGTCCTCGACGAAGGTCACGTGCAGGGCGTCGACCTCGTCGACGACCCGGCGCAGCGCGGTCTCGAAGAGCTCCCGGTCCACCGGCCCGTGGATCTCCAGGCACTCGCCGACGCGGTAGCCCGGGATCGGTGTCCTGGAGCGTTGCTCGGCGAGCCAGATCTCGCGCTGGGCCGCTGTCAGCGGAAGGACGTCGCCGTCGCGACGGGACATGGGGGTACCTCCAGAAGTGTGGGCAGGCGTGCGGGCAGGGCGCGCCGGGCCCCGCCGACCGCGGTGGCGTCACGCGGTCGGCGGGCGGGCGCTGCCGCTGTGGTCAGGCGGCGAGTTCGCCGGCCTGGAGCTGCCAGAGGGATGCGTAGAGCCCGTGCAGGGCGAGGAGTTCGTCGTGGGTGCCCTGTTCGGCCACCACGCCGCCCTTGTCCATGACGTAGATCCGGTCCGCGTGGCGGACGGTGGAGAGCCGGTGGGCGATGACGACCATGGTCCGGTCGGCCGCGAAGCTGCGCAGGGTGCGCTGGATGGCGGCCTCGGTCTCGTTGTCCACGGCGGAGGTGGCCTCGTCGAGGATCACCACCGGCGAGTCCTTGAGGATCGCGCGGGCCAGGGCGATCCGCTGCCGTTGGCCGCCGGAGAGCGCGGCGCCGCGTTCGCCGATCAGGGTGTCGTAGCCGTCCGGGAGCGCCGCGACGAAGGTGTGGGCCTCGGCCATGGTGGCCGCCCTGACCACGGCCTCGTCCGAGGCTCCGAAGCTGCCGTAGCGGATGTTGTCGGCGATGCTGCCGTCGAAGAGGAACGGGTCCTGGGCGACGAAGCCGATGGCGTGGCGCAGGTCGTGCCGCCGCAGCTCCCGGATGTCCTGTCCGTCGAGCAGCACGCTGCCGGACTCCGCGTCCTGGAAGCGCATCAGCAGTTTGGCGACCGTGGTCTTGCCGGAGCCGGTGGCGCCGACGAGGGCGGTGACCCGCCCGGCGGGGATGGTCAGCGAGAGGTCCTCCAGCACCGGCGGCCGGCCGGGGTAGGCGAAGGTCACGTCGTCGAGGACGATCTCGCCGCGCACCTTGTCGGTGTCGAGCGGGTCGCCGGTGCCCTCGGCCTCGACGGGCAGGGCGCGCAGCCGGTGGACCCGGTCGTAGGCGGAGAGGGTGCGCTGGTACTGGTCGACGATGCCGCCGAGCCGGTTCATCCGCAGCAGCACCATCTGGGGCAGCCCGATCAGCGGGCTGAACACCTCGAACCGCAGGCTGCCGTCGAGCACCGACCGGCCGCCGATCAGCAGGGTGCCGGCCATCGAGCTGGTCGTGCAGACCCGGACGGTCTCGGCGTGCCGGATCGTGCTCCGGTCGGTCTGCTCGTTGCTGTCCTGGGCCCGCGCGCTCAGCCGGTCGATGCGCCCGGCCTCGTAGTCCTCGGTGCAGAAGCTCTTGACGGTGGCGCCGGCCTCCAGGGTGTTCACCAGTTGGCTGTGCAGCCTGGCCCGGTCCTCCCCGGCGACGGCGTAGTCGGCGGTGACCTTCTCCTGGTAGCGGAGCGACAGCCAGGCGATGACCGGGATGGGCAGGAAGGCGATCCAGGCGATCTGCGGTGCCAGCAGCAGGAACACCGGCACCAGGACGGCCAGGCTGGTGCCCATCTGCAGCACGTCGTTGGCCGAGGTGGCGAAGAAGGCGCCGAGCTGGCGGACGTCGTCGGTGAGCACTCCGGCGATCCGGGTGGTCCGCTCGCCCTCCAGGTGCCGCAGTTCGAGGTGCTGCACGTGGTCGTAGGTGCGGCTGCGCCAGTCGTGCTCGATGTCCTGGCCGAGCCCGCGCCACTGGAGGTTCGAGGAGTACGACAGGCCCGCGACGGCGGCGCAGGCGACGGCCACCAGCCCGGCCAGGCCCCAGAGTTGGGCGGAGGCGGTGGTCAGGCCGAGGCGGACCAGCGGTGCGGCCTCGCCCTTGATGAGGACCAGGGCGGTCCAGCCGAGGAAGGTGGCGAGCGCCATCTCCGAGAACTGGCAGGCGACCGAGAGCGCGGAGGCGCGCAGGAGCCGCCGCCGGTGTGGTCCGACGATCTCCAGCAGGGGGTGGCGTTCGTCCCCGAGCCCGGCCAGTTCGCCGGCCGTGTCGACGGTTCTGCGCCAGGCCCTCCGCAGGACGGCCACGGTCGCGGCCGCGACCCCGCCGAGTGCCACCAGCTGCCTGCTGAGCGCCGACCCGCGGATCAGCGCGACGCCGGCCGCCACCCCGCCGCCGACGGCGAGGACCGGGCGTACGACCAGGCCACGGTCCGGGCGCGGGGCCGGTGCGGCGGCGGGCCGGGGCGGCAGCGGACCGCCTGTCCCGGCCGGCCCCTGGGTGACCAGGGCGACCGCCCTGCGGATGATCCGGCCGACGTCCGCGGCGCGCACCCGCGCGTCGTACCGGACGAGGACCCCACCGGTGATCGGGCTTGCCTGCGCCTCGGTGATCCCGGGGACGCGCCGTAGGGCGGCGGCGAGGATTTCGGCGGTCCTGGGCCGCCCGAGGACCGGCTTGACGTCCCAGCGCTGGCGCCCCGGGACGACCGAACGCGGACGCACGTCCGAATCCACGGAGAGGTTCCCGGCTGCGGCACCCAGCAGAGATGGCATGTGTACGATCACCTGTTTGCGGAGGTCGCGGATGGGCCGTCATTGGGCATGGCGGAGCACTGCGACGAAGTGGGAATTCTGGAGGGGAATGCGGTGCGGCCCTCGGGCCGACGGCCGACCCGCCGCTCGGACACATCCTCCGGGTTCGACCGGAACACGCGCCCAGGCGGCGGCTCGGGCGGGGGCGTCAGTTCGTCTTGCCTGCGCCGGAGCCGGCGGTCGCGCGGATCCTGGGGCCCCTCGCCTCCTGCTCGGTCCGGTGGACGGCCTCGTCCTCCTTCTCGCCGTTCGGCGTGGCGCCCTCGGCGGCCCGGTGATGGTGCTCGTCGGACGCGACCTGCGCGGCCACCATGTCGGCGGCCACCTCGGCCGCGAGGTCGTGGATGTTCTCCCCGGCCTCGTGGGCCGCCTTCTTCACCTCCATCACGATTCCGACGGACGTCTTGACGACGCCGCGCACCAGCGGCTTGAGGAGGCGCTTGGCCAGTGGCGCGACGATGAGGCCGACCAGGAAGGGCGGTACTACGGGCGGCATGATGCTCCAACCTCTCTACGCAGACGGATGACAGGGGACCCCGGGGGCACTGCGAACTCCGGAGCACGCACAACAGAGCGGGCCGAAGCACCCATGTCCGGAATTCTCGATTCCCGTGCCGGATTTCCCTACTGGGCCGAATTCCTCAGTCGATGGGCTCCACCGCCCGCTCCTTGGTCACCGTAGTCGAGCCGGTCCCGTCGGGGCCAAATATCCTCGGCAGATTCACCCGTGCGAGTGCTTTACAAAACACCCCTTCCGCAGGTTGTGACACGCGGAGCCATTGATTTAACATATGATCCGATTTTCAGATCAATGCAGATTGCCAGCCTCCCGCTCCACCCGCCGCCCCAGCGCCGGAAACGGCAGCCCACCGCCACCCAGCACCGCCTCGTGGAAGGCCCGCACCTCGAACCCGGCGCCCAGCTCGGCCTCCGTCCGGGCCCGCAGCCGGACGAACTCCAGGTACCCCGCCCGGTAGGAGAGCGCCTGCCCGGGCAGATCCGTCGCGTAGCGCAGCAGGTCCGAGGCGATCTGGCCCTCCGCCTCGGTGGAGTTGGCGCGCATGAAGTCCCGGGCCTGCTCCAGGCCCATCGTCCCGAGGTTGAGCCCGGTGTCGACGACGAGGCGCTGCGCGGTGAACCGCTCCTGCGCGAGGCGCCCGTAGGCGTCCCACGGATCGTCGTAGAGGCCCATCTCCCAGCCGAGACCCGCCGCGTACTCGGCCCAGCCCTCGTTGAAGGCGCCGAACTCGGCCACCTCGCGGCGCAGTTGGGGCAGGGCGCGGTTCTCCGCCTGCCGGGCGAGGTGGAAGTGGTGCCCGGGAGCCAGCTCGTGGTGGATCAGGGAGGCCGCGCCGATCAGCGAACGCCCCTCCAGGCCAGACCCGTTGTAGCGGTAGCGCCCGACCGGCGCGGCCGGAGTCGGCTGCTCGTAGTACCCGAAGGTCATCCCCGCCTCCAGTGCCGGGTCCAGCCGCGCCAGCCCGTACGGCGCGGCCGGTAGCACCGCGAACCAGCGCGGCAGCAGCGGGGCGAGCCGGTCGAGGTAGCCCCGGTAGCGGGCCTCGACCTCCTCGGGGGTCCGGGCGTACAGCCGGGGCTCGGTGCGCAGCCGCTCGTGGAACTCGGCCTCCGAGCCGTGGAAGCCCAGCGTTCCGCGCACCTCCCGCATCCGCTCGGCGAGTTCCAGGCACTGCTCGCGGCCCAGCTCGTGCAGACGCTCGGGCGGCGTGTCGCCCCCGCTGTGGGTCCGGGCGAAGTCCCGGTACGCCTCCTCGCCGCCCTCGTAGCGCGCCCAGCCGACCTCCTGCGGCGCCTCCCGCCGGTAGTCCGGGTCGTCGAGGAGGGCGAGCAGCCGGTCGAAGCCCGGCACCAACTCGCCGTCCACCAGCCGCCGTACGCCGGCCCTGAGGTGCCCGTGCTCGGCCGGTCCCAGCCCGCGGAGCCGACCGTCGTCCACCTCCACCCGCTGCGCCACGGAGGTCCGCAGGCCGACGAGCGTGGCGCGCGCCCCGGCCAGGGCCGGGGCTGCCACCCGGAAGCCACGGGTGGCCTGTTCCGCCGTCCGGTCGGCGATCGAGCCGACCACCCGGGCCAGCTCGCGCACCAGCGACACGTACCGTTCGCAGTCGGCCCGTCCGGCGAAGACGAACGGGCGGAACACCGCGTCGACGTAGAGCGACAGCGGGAACAGCCGGTACGGCGTGGCCGCGGGTGTCAGCCAGTAGCAGCGGTGGGCGCGCACCTCCTGCTCGGCCAGCCCCGCGAGGAATCCGACGGTGTCGGCATCCGTGCCGGACAGCTCCGCGCCGTCGAGCGCCCGCACCCCGGCCAGCACCCCCTCGGCGAACCGCGCCCGCTCCTCGGCCTCGGCGGGCGAGGCCGGGGGCAGCGTCTCGACCGGGAGCCCCTGGCGGACTCTCAGCAGTGGCTCGCGCTCCAGCAGGAACTCCCAGTAGCGGTCCGCCAGATGGCCGGGCTCGTTCGTCCTCACGCTCATGCGGCCAGTGTGGCGGTGACGGGCCGCCCTGCCACCCGGTCCACGGGGCGGCAGCCCCCGTGTCCCTCGAACGGGTGAGGCGACGGAGGGCGCACCGGCGCCGGCCGGTACGGAACCCCCGTGCCGGCCCGTCGGGCCGTCCCGACCGAGGCCTCCGGGAGGCGTCACCCGGGAAGGAACGATCCGACCCCGACCTGCACCACGCGCTATTCGAACACGCTTACTGTGCAGGCGAGTTGACTCGCCAGGGACAGAACTCGGTGGCACCATGACGCCCATGCCCCGTCGCACCCCGTCGGCCGCCCGCTCCCTCACCGCCGCCGTACTGGCCCTCGCGACGGCCGGTTGCGGGGGCGCCGCCCCGTCCTCGACGAGCACTCTGCTCGTGGAGCGCGGGACCGTCCGGATCGCCGCGTCCAGCGAGACGCCGAGCTTCGACCCGTACTCCACCTTCGGGGCCAGTCAGGCCCGTTTCTCCTACGACTCGCTGGTCAACCTCGCCCCCGACGGCACCGTGGTCTCCGGCCTCGCCTCCTCCTGGCAGGCCTCCACCACCACGGCCACCTTCACCCTCCGCCCGGACGTCACCTGCTCCGACGGCACCCCGCTCACCGCCTCCGCCGTGGCCCGGGCGCTGACGTACGCGAGCGACCCGGCCAAGCAGCTGGCCGGTGCCCAGACCGTCCTGCCGAACGTCCCGTTCACCGCGAGCGCCGACGACCGGGCCGGCACGGTGTCCGCCACCACCACCGCGCCCTTCCCGTTCCTCACCCGCACCCTCGGCCTGCTGCCGATCGTCTGCCCCGCCGGGCTCGACGATCCGCCGTCGCTCGGACGCACCACCCGGGGCACCGGCCCGTACGTGCTCACCCGCTACTCCCCCGGCGGGCCCTACGAGTTCACCGTCCGCGAGGGCTACAGCTGGGGCCCGGCCGGGGCGACCACCGCTGCGCCCGGCCTGCCGGCCCGGATCGTCCTCTCGGTGGTGCCCCAGGCGGCGACCGCGGCGAACCTGCTGCTCACCGGCGGCATCGACATCGCGAGCGTGAACGGGCCGGACCGCGCCCGGCTCACCGGCCACGGCCTGACCGCCGAGGACGTGGCGACGGTGGTCGGGCTGACCTTCTTCAACCAGCGCCCCGGCCGCCCGCTCGCCGACCCGGCACTGCGCCGGGCCCTGGTGTCCGCCCTGGACCGCCAGGGCCTCGCCAACGTCGCCGTCGGCGGCACCGGCCACCCGGCCGGCGACTTCGGCGCCGAGGGCGCCGTCTGCCACGCCGACCTCGCCGACGCCAACCTGCCCGCCCAGGACGCCGCCGAGGCCCTGCGCGCCGCCGGCTGGGCCCGCGGGCCGGACGGCCGGCTGACCAAGGACGGCCGACCGCTGCGGCTGCGCCTGATCACCAGCCCCGACCTCGGCCCCACCCTGCCACCCGCCGCCGAGCTGATGGCCCGGACCTGGACGGCGCTCGGCGCGGACGTCAAGCTCGTCACCGAGAGCCTGCCCGCCCTCGTCAACGCCATGTACCAGACCGGCGACTTCGACGTCGTGGTCGGCACCACTCCGGGCTTCGCCCTGCCGGTCGGCTTCATCCCGTTCTTCTCGGGCCCCGCCCCCTCCCAGGGGCTGAACTTCGCGGGCGTCACCGACCCCGAGTACGACGCCCTGGTCGCCCAGGCCCTCCGGGAGCAGGACACCGAAGGCTGCGGCACCTGGAACCGGGCCGCCGCCGCGCTCTTCCGCTCGGCCGACGCCCTGCCGATCGCCGACGGCCGGAGCACCGTGTACGGCCGGAGCACCACCTTCACCACCACCTTCGGCGGCCAGCTCGTCCCCACCAGCATCCGCCTCCACCGGTGACCGGGAGGCCGACCGTGTCCCTGCCCCGCCTGCTGCGGAACCCCTGGACGGCGTTCCTCGGCCGCCGCACCGCCCGACTGGTCCTCTCCCTCGTCATCGTGCTCACCGCCTCCTTCGCGATGATCCGCCTCGTCCCCGGCGACCCGGTCCGCGCCGCCCTCGGTGTCGACGCCGCCCCCGCCCTGGTCTCCGCGCGCCGACACCAACTCGGCCTCGACGTACCGTTCCCGACCCAGTTCCGGCACTACCTGGGCGGCCTCGTCCACGGCGACCTCGGAACGTCGCTGGTCACCGGCACGCCGGTCGCCGAGCTGGTCCGCACCCGGCTGCCGGCCACCCTGGAGATCGCCGGCCTGGCCTTCCTGGTCACCCTCGCCGTGGCCCTGCCCGGCGGGCTGCTCGCCGCGGTCCGCACCCGCGACGGCCGGCGCCCGCGCAGCGAGCTGGCGTTCACCGTGCTCACCGCCGGCCTGGCCGGGGTGCCGGACTTCGTGCTGGCCGCCGGGCTCACCGCACTGCTGGCCGTCGGCCTCCAGCTGCTGCCGGTGGCCGGCGCGGCGGGTGCCGAGTCCTTCGTGCTGCCGGTCCTCGCGCTCGCCCTCGCGCCGACGGCCGTCCTGGTGCGCATCGTCCGGGTGGAGGCGCTGAAGGTGCTGGGCGAGGACTACCTGCGCACCGCACGCGGCAAACGGCTGTCCCCCGCCCGCCGCTACCTGCGGCACGCCGCGCCGAACATGGCCACCGCCGCGCTCACCGTCGCCGGGAGCCTGCTGCCCGCCATGATCGCCGGCACCGTCCTGGTGGAGAAGGTGTTCGCCTGGCCCGGCATCGGCTCGGCGATGGCCCAGTCCGTGGTCAGCCAGGACTACCCGGTGATCCAGGCGATGGTGCTGATCCTGGGCTCCACCGTGCTGCTCTCCGGCCTCCTGGTCGACGTGCTGCTGGCGGTGCTGGACCCGCGTTCCACGATCCGGGAGAGCTGAGATGTCCCTTCCCACCCGGCACCTCCGCTCACCGATGGCCTGGACCTCGGCGGTCATGCTGGCCTCGCTGCTCGTCCTCGCACTGGTCGCACCGCTCCTGTGGGGCACCGCGGCCGACCGTCCCGACCCCTTCGCGGTGCTCCAGGGCCCTTCCACCGCCCACCCGTTCGGCACCGACAACCTCGGCCGGGACGTCCTCGCCCGGGTCCTGACCGCCACCAGGCCATCCCTGCTGCTGGCCCTGGCCGCCACCCTGCTCGGCGCCACCGGCGGCGTCCTGCTCGGCGCGGCCACCGCCGTGGTCGGCCACCGCGCCCGCCGGCTGCTCACCGCGCTGATCAACCTGCTCCTCGCCTTCCCCGCGCTGCTGGTCGCGATGTTCCTCGCGGTCGTGTTCGGCGCGGGCGCCGCCGGAGCGGTGCTCGCCCTCGCCGTCGCCGGCGTCCCCGGCTTCGCCCGGCTCGCCCAGACGCTCGCCGCCGCCGTCGCCGGCACCGACCACCTGGCCGCGGCCCGGGTGCTCGGCCTGCGCCGACACCGGCTGCTGTGGCGGCACGTCCTGCCGAACATCGCCGAACCGCTGCTGCTGGCCACCACCACGGCCGCGGGCACCGCCCTCGTCGCGCTCGCCGGGCTGAGCTTCCTCGGCCTGGGTGTCCAACCACCCGACTACGACTGGGGGCAGCTGCTCAACCAGGGACTCGACCGGATCTACGCCGACCCCCTGCCCGCGCTCGCCCCCGGTCTGGCCGTCCTCTACGCGGCGGTGACGTTCCAACTGCTCGGCGAGGTCCTGGCCGGCGGCGTCGCCCGGCGCACCCCGGCACCCCGTACACCCGCGCCGCCGACCGCCCCATGCGGGTCCCCCCGACCGAAGGCCGGGGGAGTGTCCGCCGAGGACGGCCTGGTGCTCCAGGTCGAGGACCTCAGCGTCGAACTCCCCACCCCGGGCGGGATGATCCGGCCGGTGCGCGACGTGAGCCTCTCCCTGCGCCCCGGCGAGATCGTCGGGCTCGTCGGCGAGTCCGGCTCCGGCAAGTCGCTCACCGCGCTCGCCATCGCCGACCTGCTGCCCGAACGGGCCCGCGTCACCCGGCGGACCCTCCGGCTGCTCGGCGCCGACCTCGCCACCATGACGCCGAAGCAACGCGACCGCCACCTCGCGACCGGCCTGACGACGGTCTTCCAGAACCCGGCCTCCGCGCTCAACCCGTCCCTGCGGATCTCCACCCAGCTCACCGAGGCCGTCCGGGCGCACCGCGGCGCGAGCCGTGCCCAGGCGCTGTCGGAGGCCGCCGACGCGCTGCGCAAGGTCGCCCTTCCCCCCGAACTGCTGCGCTCGCGCCCCCACCAGCTCTCCGGCGGCCAGCGCCAACGGGTGATGATCGCCGCCGGGCTGATGCTGCGACCGGGCCTGGTCATCGCCGACGAGCCGACCACCGCGCTGGACGTCACCGTGCAGCGGCAGATCACCCGGCTGCTGTCCGACATCCGGCGGGAGACCTCCGCCGCCGTCCTGTTCATCAGCCACGACGTCGCACTGGTCGGCGAGTTCTGCGACCGCGTCCTCGTGATGTACGCGGGGGCCGTCGTCGAGTCGCTGCCCGCCGACCGGCTCGCCGGCGGCGCCCGGCACCCCTACACCCGGGCCCTGGTCGCGTCGGTACCGGACCTCGCGGCGGACCGCGACCGGCCGCTGCCCACGGTGCAGGGCGCACCGCCCGACCCACTGGCGCCCGCCCCGGGCTGCCCGTTCGAGCCCCGCTGCCCGCGCCGCCGGGACCACTGCGCCGAACAGGCCCCGCCGCTGGGAGAGCTCGACGCGGACCACCGGGTGGCGTGCTGGAACCCGGCGCCGGTGGAGGTCCTCGCCCCATGACCACCCTTCAGCTCCTCGACCTCACCGTCCGCCACCACGGCCCGTACGGCCCCGTCGCCGCCGTCGACGGGGTCTCGCTGGAGATCCCGGCCGGCACCACGCTCGGGCTCGTGGGCGAGTCCGGCTCCGGGAAGTCGAGCCTGGCCCGCGCGATCGTCGGTCTCACGCCCGTGCACGGCGGCCGGGTCCTGCTCGACGGCCGGGAGGTCCGGGTCCGGACGGTCGGCGACCGGCGCCGGCTCGGCCGACTGGTCCAGATCGTCCTCCAGGACCCGGACACCGCACTGGACCCCAGGATGACCGTCCGCCGGACGCTCCTCGAAGCGGCCACCTCCTTCCACCGGCTCGACCGGCCGGCCCGGGCCGAACGCGTCCCCGCCCTGCTCGAACTCGTCGGCCTGGGCCCCGAGTTCGCGGACCGCCTGCCGCACCAGCTGTCCGGCGGCCAGCGCCAGCGGGTCGCCGTCGCCCGTGCCCTGGCCGTCGAGCCCGGCCTGCTGATCGCCGACGAGATCACCTCGGCCCTGGACGTGTCGGTGCAGGCCGCCGTGCTCAACACCATCCGCGACCTCCAGCGGCGGCTCGGCCTGTCCATGCTGTTCATCGGCCACAACCTGCCCGCGGTCTGCCACGTCTCCGACGTGCTGGCGGTCATGCGGGACGGCCGGATCGTCGAAACCGCCCCCACCGAGGCCCTGTTGCGCACGCCGCGGCACCCCTACACTCGGGCGCTGCTCGACGCCGTGCCCCGCCTGCCCTCCGGGAGGTCCTGATGCCCAGTCGCCCAGCGGACGCCGTGGTGGTCGGAGCCGGAGTGATCGGCGCCGCCATCGCCCTCGAACTCGCCCGCACCGGACGGCAGGTGACCGTCGTCGACAAGGCGGGCGCCGCCGGCCACGGCTCCACCAGCGCCTCCAGCGCGATCATCCGGTTCAACTACTCCACCTTCGACGGGGTCGCCACCGCCTGGGAGGCCCAACACCTCTGGACGTCCTGGCCCGAGCACCTCCGGCTCACCGGCCACCGCCCGCTCGCCGCCTTCCACCGCACCGGCGTCGTCCTGCTCGACTCCCCCGCCGCCGACCCGTCCGCCGTCACCGCGCTGTTCGACCGCGCCGGCGTCCCGTACGAACGGTGGGACGCCGGCGCGCTGCGCCGCCACCTGCCCGGGATCGACGCCGGCCGGTACTGGCCGCCGAAACCCGTGGACGACGACGCGTTCTTCGACGCGCCTTCCGGCGAACTCGGCGCACTCTTCACCCCGGACGCCGGGTTCGTCGACGACCCGCAGCTCGCCGCCCAGAACCTCGCGGACGCGGCGGGCGAGCTGGGCGCGCGCTTCCTGTTCCACCACACCGTGGTGGCCGTCGACCGCGCCGCGGGCCGGGTGACGGGCATACGGCTGGCCGACGGCACCCGGATCGCCGCACCGGTCGTGGTCAACGCCGCCGGCCCGTGGTCGGGCGGCCTCAACCGGCTGGCCGGCGTCGGCGACGACTTCACCGTCGGTGTACGGCCGCTGCGCGAGGAGGTGCACCAGGTCACCGCCCCCGGCTTCGGCCCGGTGGTCGCCGACCTCGACCTCGGCACCTACCTCCGAGCGGCCCCCGGCGGCCGGCTCCTGGTCGGCGGCACCGAGCCGGCCTGCGACCCGCCGCAGTGGATCGACGACCCGGACGAAGCCGACCCCCGCCCGACCGCCCGCCGCTTCCGGACCCAGGTCACCCGGGCGGCCCGCCGCTTCCCGGAGATCGGCGTCCCCAACCGGCCCCTCGGGATCGCGGGCGTGTACGACGTCGCCGACGACTGGACCCCGATCTACGACCGCACCGCCCTGGCCGGCTACTACGTCGCCATGGGCACCAGCGGCAACCAGTTCAAGAACGCCCCGCTGGTGGGCCGCTACCTGACCGCCCTGATCGACGCGGTCGAGTCCGGCCACGACCACGACCGCACCCCGGTCCGCCACCGCTGCGACCACACCGGCAACGTCGTCGACCTGGGTGCCTACTCCCGCCTGCGCCCGCTGCGACCCGACTCCGCCCGGACGGTCATGGGCTGACCGCGCCCAGCTCCCGCACCAGGTCCTCGACCACACCGACCACGAACTCGGGCGCCTCGTGCGGGAAGTCATGGCCCGTCCCCTCCGGCGTGTACACCAGCCGGGACGATGTCGACGCCGCCAGGTACCGCGTCCTGCTCCGGAGGTAGAAGCGGCTGATCCGCTCCGCCTCGGCCGCGTCCCGGGCACCGGCCAGCACCGCCTCACCGCCCACGAGGTCCCGCGGTATCACCAGCACCAGCGGCAGGTCGCCGAGGTCACCGTCGTACACCACGGTCTCCCAACCCACTCGCGCCAGCCCGGACGGCGACAGCTCGGCGAAGACCGACGCGGCGGCACAGGCCGGCCCGGTCCTGAGCCCGGGGCCGCGGCGGGCGCCGAACAGCTGCCGCACCGCCGTCCGCAGGAGGCCACGGCGCATCGCCGCCAGCTGCCGGTTGGGCGGCGCGAAGGCGATCACCTCCAGGGGCGTCGGATCCAGCAGCACGAGGCCGGCCACCAGGTCCGGCCGACGCCTGGCCACGTTCGCGACCAGCAGCCCGCCGAAGGAGTGACCGACGAACACGAAGGGAGCCCGCTCCCCCGCCTCCTCCAGCGCCGCCGGAAGCTCCTGCGCCTCGGCCGCCGTCGTCCGCGGGAACGGCCCGACGTCGCTCCAGCCCGTCCCGAGGCGGTCCACCAGCACCGACCGGGCCCTCGCCGCCAGCATCGTGTGCAGCTCCCGGAGGTCCTCACCCGGGGCGTGCCCGCCGGGCACCCAGACCACCGTCGGCCCGCCCCCCGCCTCCCCCTCGGCGAGGACGTGCATCCGGTGACCGCCCACGTCCACCAGCCGCCCCGGCGGCGGATTCCCCCGCGCCCCGCGGGCCACCAGCACCAGGTGCCGCACGGCTCCCGCCGCCAGCAGCACACCGACGGCCATCACCAGGCCACCGAGCGCCACCGCCCAGGCCGCCCCCGTCCCGACCAGCAGGCCCCCGACTGCCACCACCAGCACCGCGACGGGCACTCCCAGCCAGTCCCGGCTCAACAGCGCGAGCAGGGAGTCCGCGACCCGTCCGTCCTGGCGCATCGGTCCTCCGCGAGGGCAGTCGAAAACCGATCCTGGCCAGTATCCTCCCCCGGGCCGTCCAGCACGAGGCCGGCGCCTCCCGCGCCTTCCTCTTCCTCTCAACCGCCCCGACCTGCGCCGACGCATCGAACGCCCAAGCCGGTCGCCCACCGAAGTAGGGGTGGCACAGGGTCACAGCCGTGACCCATCCGCTGCCTTCCCCGGCGCTCAAGGAGTTCCTGGCGACACTCCGTCGGGGCGAAGAACGCTCGGGAGTGGTTACCTCGATCGAGACCTTCGGCGTGTTCGTCGACGTTGACGGAGCCCCCGAACCCTCGGTGGGCTTCATCCCACCACCGGAGGTCTCGTGGAAGTGGATCTCCTCCTGCGGCGAGGCCGTGACGACCGGGCAGCGGGTGACCACGGCGGTCCTCGGAGTCGACGCCGAGAGGCGCGGGCAGGCTGTCCTGTCCCTGATCGCCCTGCGGCCCCTGCGCCCGCACACCACCGAAGCCTTGCCGTCAACCTCGCCCGCCGGCATCGGCGGCGAGGCGGCCGAGCATCGCCATCACGATGATCCGCGTCTTCTTGTCGTTCGTCACCGCGCAGTGGGCGTCGACGCCCCGCTCGTCCGGTGCCGCGTCCGGGTCGGTCAGGCCCAACCGGACCAGGTCGACGGCATACTCGTGACACCGGGAGTAGTCCGCCGCGGCGCTCACCGCCTCGACGTGGTCGATGCGGACAGGATCCCCGGCACGCAACCGTGCCGGGGTGGGTGCAGGGCCCAGCGCCTCCCCGATCCACGCCGACACGGCCTCCCGGGAGCAGCCCTGTTCGAGCTTCGAAGCGTTCGCGGCGGTGAGTGCCAGATGGACAAGGAGCAGTCCGAACCACTGGGCGGCCTCGCCGGGAGGAGTGTCCACGCCCGTCGGCGGCATCACGGCCTGGTACAGCGCAGCCACATCATCGTCGCGCGCGGCGGCGGCGACGGCCTTCACGGCGCTGCCGAGGGCAGCCTGGTCGATGGTCACGTCGGTGGTTCTCCTCGTAGTCGGCAGCATCAACGTACCGCTCCCCTGGGGGGATCGGTGCGGGTTGCGCACGGTTCGGCCCCCGAGCTGAAGGCACTCACGGGCGGGCGCCACGGTCGACCGTGCGCCGCGCCGCGTCGGTGAGTCCGATCCACCGAACCCACCTGTCGGGCCGCGTCCATGTCTCGGGCGGTGCCCGGCACTTGGGTGGAGACCTCCGAAGTCGGCATCGACGTGGTGAAGGAGCTGCTCGCCGGTCCGACGTAGCGGTGCCCGGCCGAAGGGCGACCGGGTCGTCGGGTTGTACGCCCTGGACCAGTTCTCCTCGCCGCCTTCGTCACCGGTGCCTGCGGGCGGGCGGCCGGAGCGTCCGAGCCGGGGTCCGGCCGTCGGCCCGCCCCGGCGCGGGCGCCACCGCTCGGGAACGCGTCGAAGGGCCGGCGGGGGGCCGGCCCTTCGAGCGGGGGGAGGGCGGTGGTCAGAGGCGGAACGGGTTGGCGTTGCGGGCCGCAAGGAGGTACCAGGCGACCTGCCCCTGGGCGTCCGGCGCGGTGCGGGACAGGCAGTACGCCCCGTTGACGTTGCTCTTGACGTAGTAGGCGGAACCGACGGGCTCGAACCACCATTCCTGGTTGGCCTGGGCGGCCAGGCCTCCCGGGCAGCGGGAGGCCTGGCCCCTCGGCTTCAGGTGCGGGCTTGCGGCGTCAGTTCCGGACGGTGGGCCGCAGGGTGGTGATGGCGCCGTAGTGGCCGTCCGAGGCGCCGCCGACCTCGATCCCTACCGGCGCGGCGGGGGCCCGCTTGAGGCCGACCCGGAAGGTGTACTCGACCGGGTTGCCCTTCATCACGCCCTCCAGCTGGGCCGGCGCCACGCCGAGCCGCCCGTTGCAGTCCTCGGTCACCTCGAAGGACTTCCACTCGTTGCCGACCTTCGCCTCCACCGTGACGTCCTGCCCGGTCAGGCCCTCGCTGGCGGGCAGGGACAGGTACACCGTCGGGCGCAGCCGGCCCGGGCCGTCGGGCGAGGTGACCTTGAAGGTGAACTCGGTGGGGGTCTTGCCGATGACGAGCGGAGAGGGCTTGGAGGCGGAGGCCACTGCCGGGCGGTGGCTGTCGACGACCGAGGTGGTCACGACGCCCTTGGTGAGCACCTGGGAGGTGGACGGCGTCACGGCGTCGGCCTCGACGAGCAGTCGGCCCGGCTGGTTGCCGCGGTCGAGCACCATCCGGTACTCGACGGTGCGGCTCTCGCCCGCGGCCAGGGTGAAGGCCGCGTCGTTGCCGGTGCCGGCGTAGTCCATGCCGCCGCCCTGGCTCAGCGAGGGCATAGCCTTCCAGCCGGAGGCGTCCTTGCGCTCCAGGGTGCCCTGCGCCATGGAGAGCATCCGCTGGCACTGCGCGCCCTCGTACTGCTGGGTCGCGAC
>NZ_JBSFKQ010000019.1:0-113621 GCF_053598615.1 Kitasatospora sp. NPDC001095
GGCCGGTGCGGCCCCCGGCCACGGCCCGTCGTGCGGGTGGCCGGGCGCTTGTTCTTGCCCGGGGCCTGCATACGGGGGCTGGGCGCCTGCCCGGTCCGGGCAGCGCCACAGCGCCGTCGTGGTGCCACCCGCGGTGTCTCAGGCCGCGACCGCACCGACCTGCTGCGGCTGCGCGGCCGTCCCCTCCGGGGCGCCCGCCCCGGCGGCCTTGGCCTGCCGGGACTTCTGGATCAGGTGCGCGACCCACCACCCGATCCCGCGCAGGGCGCAGACGATGGTGGTGGCGTAGAACAGGGTGTAGACCACGTTGAACACCATCAGCACCCCGTAGACCATCGCGACCGAGGAGCCGAACATGAACTGGGCCTTGGCCTTCATCGGCGTGGTGCCCGGGTCGCTGATCATGTAGTTGGTGAACAGCACGAAGGCGACGCCGGTCATCGTGCCGAGCGCGGAGTACAGCGCGACGTCCCAGATCCAGTGCCGGACGAACGCCTGGATGGCGAACGCGCCGAGCCAGCCGACGATCAGCGGCGTGCGCTTGGTGAGCAGGGCGTTGATCACCGTTCCCGCGGTGGCGATGATCAGCGGGATCATCACGCGGAAGAAGGTGTTCGCGTTCTCGGTGAACTGGTACGGCGGCGAGATGCTGAACCAGGTGCCGAAGCACAGCAGCGACATCGTGATCCCGAAGTTGGACGGGTTCATGTAGTGCCGCATCCGGCCCGCGATCGGCGCCTGGAGGGCGTGCTTGCCGCCGACGCCGATGACCACCCCGAAGAACATCGGCAGCAGCTGGTTGTTGCCGTACGTCAGCATGTTGACCGCGAGCGCCGTGATGTGGGCCGGCAGCAGGAACTCGTAGAGCCCACGCGCCCCGCGGCCGCGGAAGCGCGGCGCGCGCCGCTGCGCCCAGGCGCTGATCAGCTCGAAGCAGATCTCGCAGGTGTAGGCGGTGACCACCGCGATGAACGGCCAGAGCCAGGGCTGCTCGAAGCCGAGCAGGGTGTAGCCGAAGGCGTTGAACACGCTGATGGAGATGGCGAAGTTCCGCAGGGCCAGGTAGCGGGGGTCCTTCGGTTTCGCGGGGGCGGCCGGCGCGGCCGCCGGGGCGCCGCCGGGAACGGGTTGCGCGGTCGCGCTCATCGGTTCGGGACCTCCTGGACGTCGCTGGTCAGCATGAGGGTGTGGGTGCCGGGGTCGATCTGCTCGGTCTTCTCGTGCAGCCCGCCGCTCGCGTCCCGCCACGTCAGCTTGACGGTGACCGGGCCCTGCTGGGAGCCGAGGCCGAAGCGCACGTCGAAGCTGCGGTAGCCGCCGTGGCCGCCGCCGCCGTCGAGCTGGGAGATCTGGGTGCGGCCGTCCGGGGTCATGACGCACACGGTGGCGTTGTACGCGGGCGCTCCGCTGTTCACCAGGCCCTGGCCCGCCCCGCCCTCGGCGGTCGGCCGGTAGAGCCGCAGGTTCAGCTGGTTGCCCACGCTGGGCGCGGTGTTGGCGTAGAAGGCGGGCGGCCCCCACTGGCGGGCGACGGCGAAGTCCAGCCGGCCGGTCCCGGTGGTGTCGCCGGTGGCGAGGCCGCGGGTGGGTGTCGGCACGGCGATGCCCAGCTCGGAGCTGATGTTCACGTACGGGCCGTCGGGGGTCTTGGCGTAGAAGGCGATCGCCTCGTCCCCGGCGATGTCGTCGCCCGGCTGGACGTTGGGCCACATCGCGGGGTTGGAGAGCAGGTCGTCGTTGGTCATGGCCATCTCCTGCAGCCACGGCCAGCGGTTGATCTTCCCCTTCACGAAGCCGGTCGCCTGGAGGACGTTGAGGTCGCCGTTGTTGAGGAAGTCGCCCATCTTGGCGTCCCAGCCCCACCCGCTCCAGGCCATGCCGTGCTCCTGGGCCTCCTGGGTGAACGGTGCGACGCCGTCGGCGAGTTTGGCCTTCATGTCGGCCTCGTCCTTCGCCTTGTTGATCCAGACGAAGTTGCTCTCCTCCAGGCCCCAGGCGACGGCGATGTTGCTGACCATCATGTCGAAGTTGCCGTTGCGGCCGAGGTCTCCGAAGTCGACGCCCATGCCCTTGAACGAGCCGTTGCCCAGGACGAAGGACTTGGGGGTGCTCGGTGTGCGCTCGCCCGTGGCCTCGGTGAACCGGATGTGCCCGGGTGTCGACCTGTTGTACATCAGGTGCCCGTGGCCGAAGTCGTTGGCGATGTACATCTCGGGCAGTCCGTCGCCGGTCAGGTCGGCGCCGGAGATCGCCAGTGTCCAGCCGGTCGATGCGTCGAAGGGGATCGCGCCCTTCTCCTCCACGTACGACACCGTGGGCTCGGGGCCCGAAGTGCTCTGCTGCCAGCGCAGGACGTGGTCGCCGCCGGCGTTCCTGGCGCTGGACAGCGATTCGTTCATCACGACGTTCTTCAGACCGTTCGGGTCGAGCACGTCGGAGTCGGGGAAGTAGTTGCCGATCACGATCGACGGGCGTCCGCTGCCGTCGAGGTCGGCGACGTAGTCCGCGTCGGTGTTCCAGCGCGGGCCGTGGTACTTCCCGTCCAGCGACTCCGAGGGCACCAGCTCGCGCGGCACGTAGGAGCTCGCGGCCGGGGTCGTGGCGTCCGACCTGGCCATGAACAGGATCGGCGTGCGGCCCCAGTACGTCACCAGGAGGTCCATCCGGCCGTCGCCGTTGAAGTCGCCGGGCGTGCAGCCGGTGGGCGCCATGGTGTCGTCCATCGGCAGCGGCTTGCCGTCCAGCACGAAGGGCGTGAAGCGGTCGGCCGGCCGGGCGGTCGGCGTGTACGTCACGACCACGCTGTCGGTCCTGGTGTCGACGATGCACATGCTGTCGGCCACGCCGTGCCCGGTGAGGTCGTTGATCGCGATGCTGGCCCCGACCGAGGAGATCCACGAACGGATCTTCTGGTAGGCCGGGTTGACGTTCCGCACGGTCCTCATCGGCCGCTGGTCGTAACCGGGCGGCATCGCGATGGGCATCTCCTTGAAGCCGTACTGCTTCGCGACCTGTTCCGCTCCGGCCACCGCGACCGAGCTCCGCGCCGCGAAGAACAGCGAGGCGGCCACCAGGATCACCACCAGGCCGGGTACCAGTCTGCGGAACCGTTCATGGTATGTCACCGAATTCCCCTCTCGGCAGATCGTGTACGACCCTGCTTTCGCATCGAGTGCACTGACGCGACCGACTCCGGCGGGAGGAAGAAGTCCCGGGGTCCTGGATCCGCGTTCCCGAAATGCGACGGTGAATCCACTTCACTCGCAGGTCTACCCCACGAGCATGGACGCCGGGCACCCCCGGGGGCATCTCTCACATTGCTCACCGAACCCATACCGGCTTTGCCAAGACTTTTCCGAGCGGGGGAATCCCGGCGGCGCCGGAAATCGGTGGGCGCGACTTCCCGCCGGCCGGGCGCCCGTATTCCGCCGCGGCGGCCGGGGAAACGCCGAAGCGCCCTCCGGAGGTGCTCCGGAGGGCGCTTCGGCGGGTGCGTGCGGTGCGGTGCCGCCGGGCGGTGGCGGGGGCGGGTCAGTAGCGGTTGGAGGACCCGGGCGGGACGTCGTGGCGCAGCCACCCGGCGGGGTCCACCCGGTGGCGCACCCGGTCCAGCCGCGCGACGGCGGCCGCGGACAGGTGCCCCTGCGGCTGCTCCAGCCGCTCGACCAGGGTCGGCGCGGTCCGGCCGGTGTCCCAGGGCGTCAGGGCGGAGCGGACCTCGGCGCAGTGCGCCCGGACCGCCGCCGTGGTGACCTGGTCGACGGCCAGCCCGCCGGCCGTGAACGCGAAGGCCGCGTCGAGGTGGCTGAGCGCCCCGCCGTTCGGGTCGGGCACCGCCAGGGCGCCGCCGAGCTGCCGGAGTTCGGCGTTGACCAGCGGGGATCCCGAGCCCTCGCCGAGCACCTTGAGGAAGGTCTCGGCGCCGTCCGGGCCGAGGTCGGACAGCAGCAGGTGGTCCCCGAGCACCGGCACCGGGTCGGTCGGGTCCATGTGCGTGCGGACCACGGCCGGCGGGGTGGTGGTGCACCAGGTGTCCAGCACCGGCTCGCGGACCGCCCGCAGCGGCCCGAGCAGGTCCGCGGCCCGGCGCTCGGCGGTCGCCAGGCCGTCCTCGGTCGGGCTGAGCACCACGCCGGCCAGGCAGATCACCGGGCCGCCGGTCAGCACCGGCGGGATCTCCGGCACGGCCGGCAGGTTCATCACCCGGAACGCGGTGGTGACGGCCTCGGGCGCGTCCCCGGTCCAGCGCAGCCAGCGGGACAGCAGCTCGGGGCCGTACGCGGCGGGCCAGAAGGCCGCGCCGGTGACCACCCGGGCCGCCGGGAAGAGCGCGAGCTCGACCGCGGTGACGACGCCCAGCCCTCCCCCGCCGCCGCGCAGGGCCCAGAACAGCTCCGGGTCGGCGATCGCCGAGACGCGGCGGAACTCGCCGTCCGGGGTGACGAGTTCGACGGCCCGGACGCTGTTCACGGCGAGCCCGGCCCGGCGGCCGTAGAAGCTGATCCCGCCGCGCAGCAGGTACCCGACCACCCCGACGGTGGGCGAGGTGCCGTGCGGCGCGGCCAGGCCGTGCTCCGCGGCGGCCTCGACCACCGCGCCCCAGCGCGTTCCCGCCGGGACGCGGGCGGTGCGGGCCACCGGGTCGACCACGACCGGCCCGGCGGGCTCGGTGCGGATCAGCAGGGCGTCGTCCATCGGCCGGGCCGAGGAGGAGGCGTGCCCGGTGGTGTGCACCCGGACCCACCGCCCCGCGCGGTGGGCGTGCCGCAGCGCCGCCTGGACCTGTTCGACGGTGCGGACGGTCACCGCCGCCGCGGGCCGGACCGGAGCGGCCAGGTTGAACACGGCGGTCGCGGCGGCGTAGGCGCGCTCCCCGGGCAGCGAGACGACCGGATCGGTCTCGGTCATGACACGAACTCCTCGGCTCGACGGGCTACTCGACTCGACGGGCTACTTGACACCGAACCGCGCACGGGCGAGCTCCCGGGTCGTCACCGCGGACAGGAAGACCCCGATCCCGGAGTGGCTGTGCAGGGTGGACAGGTCGCGCCAGACCCGCTCGATCCGCTCGCCCTGGCGCACCGCGCTCGACCCAGCCGTCGGGAACAGCTGCCCCTCCACGGCGTGCCAGCACAGCCGGATCACCTCGCGGCAGATGGTGGCGAGGCGCAGGTCGTGCTCCCGGGTGAAGGCGCCGGGCCCCTGGGCGCAGAGGTCCTGCCACTGGGTGACGGCGTGCAGCACGGCGGCCTCGGCGGTGGCGATCATGCCGGCCGCCTCGCCGTACCAGAACTGGTAGTCCGGGTCCTCGGCGCGGGTGACCACAGGCGGGAAGAGCGTCGTGCGGGACTGCATCAGCTCCCCGTAGGCGTCCAGCGCGCCCTGGGCCATGCCCACGGCGAGCGAGGCGACCTCCAGCACCATGAAGCTGAGCGAACCGCCGCCGTACTCCGGGTTGCCGTGCAGCCGGTAGCCGGGGGTGCCGCCGTCGACGAGGACCTCGCTCATGTGGGTGCGCGGCAGCGTCAGGTGGTCCGGGACCAGCCCGTCCTCGATCACGATGCTGTGCGAGCCGCTGCCCTTGAGGCCCAGCTGGCCGCCCCAGTCGTCGAGCCGGCGGAACCGGGAGCGCGGGGCGACGAAGAGCATCGGCGCCGGCGGTTCGCCGTCCTCGCCGGGCACCGGGACGTGCCCCATGAAGTGCGTGGCGTACGGCGAGCCCGAGCAGTAGTTCCAGGTGCCGTCGATGCGCCAGCCGCCGTCCCGCGCCCGCTCGGCCCGGCCGTTCGGCACGATGGTGGCCGGGCAGATGAAGTCGCCTCCGGCGAAGATCTCGGCCTGCGCCCGCTCGCCGAACAGCGAGGCCGCGGGCAGGGCGTGGGTGGCGCCGAGGCAGTACATCCAGCCGGTCGACGGGCAGCCGCGGGCGAGCGTCATCGCCACCCGCAGAAAGGTGTCGATGCCGAACTCGTAGCCGCCGTACCGCTTGGGGACGAGGATCCGGTAGAAGCCGGCCTCCGCGAACGCCTCGTGGGTGTCCTGGGCGTAGTACGTGCGCTGTTCGGTCTCGGCCTGCCGGGCCACCAGGAGCGGCGCGATGGCCTCGGCCCTGGCGATGACCTCCTTCGGCGTCAGACCGGGTTCGGGCGGCTGCGGCGAGCCGGACCCTGCGGCATTCGTGGCGACCGTCATTGCGGCGCGGCTCCTCTACGGTTGGCGCGGGCGTTCCGCCCGGGGCCGGGCGGACATTTCCCGGCCACTGTCGCCCGCGGCGGGGGCGGGGCGCATCTCCCTGATTGCCAGCACGATCGAAGAACCACGGCGGCGGGGCCGTTGCTACGGTTCCGGGGCGAATTCGCCCCGGAACCAGCGAGAGGAATTCCCCGTGATCTCCGATGGAAAGCCGCAGTCGAACGCACCGGAGAGCAGGACGCAGCTCTCCTTCAACCAGGAATTCCTCTGCGGTTTCGACCGCGGCGACGAGGAAGGACCGTTCGGCCCGCACTTCCACATCGTGCACGGCTGGCGCCTGCGCGGGAAGGTCGACGCCGCGACGCTGCAACTGGCCCTGGACGACGTGGTGGTCCGGCACGAGGCCCTGCGCACGGCCATCGTCCGGGGCGACGGCGAGCGGTACCAGGAGGTCCACCCGCCCACCCCGGTCCCGCTGGAGCTGCGGGAGCTGCCCGGAGCGGACGCTCAGGCCCGCGAGCAGGCTGTGGAGGAGCTGATCACCGAGGTCGAGTCGGGAACCATCAGCGCGCGCGAACTCCCGTTGCTGAAGGCCACCTTGCTGCGCTTCGACGAGGACGACGCGATCCTGGCGCTGGTCGTCCACCACACCGCGGCCGACGGATGGTCGGTCCGGCTGATCATCCGCGACCTCGCCGTCCGCTACGCCGAGCGCCGCGGGCACCGCCGGCCCGAGCTGCCGACCGCCCTGCCGTACCGTGAGTTCTCGCAGTGGCAGCGGGAGTTCGCCGAGAACCCGGCGCTGGAGGAGTCGCGCGCGTTCTGGCGCAAGCAGCTCGCCGGCGCCCGGATCCTCTCGGTGCCCACCGACCGGCCGAAGTCCTCCGGCCTGCCGGAGTCCACCGCCGTGTACCGCTTCACCGTCGACGCGGACCTGACCACCCGGGCCGTGGAGATCGGCCGGGCGCTGCGCAGCACGCCGTTCATGGTGCTGATGGGCGCGTTCGCGGTGATGGTCGCGCGCTCCACCGGGACGACCCGGGTGGTGGTGCCGACCTTCTCGCCGGGCCGCGGCGAGGACCGCTTCCACCACACGGTCGGGCCGTTCTTCAACTTCCTCCCGCTGTGCACGGAGCTCGCCGGGGCCCGCGACTTCGCCGAGGTGGTCGCCAGGATCCGCACCACCAGCCTGGAGGCGTACGCCCATGACATCCCGTTCGGCCAGATCCTCGCCCAGGCGCCGGAGTTGATGCTGCCGACGCTGGAGGACGAGCGGGCGGCGTGCGTCTTCCAGGTCTTCCCGTTCCCGTTCCTGCTGGACGGCGAGCTGATCGGGGACCTGGAGTTCACCGAGGTGCGCCGCCGGCTCACCTCGCAGCCGGTGGGCTCGGACGTGCCCAACGGCGCGCTGTGGACGCTCAACCTGGACCCGGCCGGTGACGTGGTCGCCGGCATCCAGTACAACAGCAACCTCTACGACGAGAGCACCGTGGCGGAGCAGGTGGACCGCTTCCGCGAGGTGCTGCGGGAGCTGGTCGGCGCGCCGGACGCGCCGCTGGAGCTCGGTGCCGGGAACTCCTGAGTGCGCCGGGGCCGGCGGTTCCGCTCCCCACGGAACCGCCGGCCCCCTTCGTCGACCGGCCCGCTCAGCCGACCCGGATCGGGCCGCGGGGGCGCAGGCCCCGGTAGGCGTCGTTGTACCGGTCCAGCAGCAGCTGGGCCTCGGCGTTCGCCCGGGCGAAGCGCTCCCGCGGGTCCACGTCGGTGGCCAGGACGTCGTGCATGGCGGTGGTCAGGACGTTCTGGATCGCGGCGAACTCGCCGAGCAGCGCGCCCCGGGCGGCCGGCGAGCCGGAGTTGGCGGCGAGCTGGTCCAGCGCCGTGCGGAAGTGCGGGTTGCGGTGGAACCAGCCCTCCTGTTCCAGCAGTTCGATCGCCCCGCCGGTGACCGGGATGAACCCGGTCTCCCGGTGCCGCTCGGCGGCGGTCCGCGGCGCGTTCAGGTACTGCATGAAGGCCAGGGCGCCGTCCTCGGTCTCCTTGTCCAGCCCGGACGCCAGCCAGAGCGCGTCCCCCCCGATCACGTTGCCCGCGTAGGGCACCCGGTCGTTGTACGGCATCCGGCAGGCCCTGGCGACGAAGCCGCCGTCGTGGCCGGCCTGGGCCATCCGGGCCGCCTCGACCGAGGTGGTGAGGACGAAGGCGACCTCCTGGTCGGCGAAGGCGCGGAAGTTGCGGTTCCAGTCGACCTCGGTGTTCACCCGGCTCGGGTGGTAGCGGTACAGGCCCGCCCGGTGCAGCCCCCGCCACCACTCGACGTAGGCGAGCATCGCGTCCGAGTCGAGGTACAGCTTCTCGGCGCGGCCGGAGCGGCCGTTGTCCCGGTCGGCGAGCAGCGCGCCCTGCTGGGCCACCGACTGCTGGAACCACCAGCCGTGGTTGGGCCAGGTGATCCCGTGGGCCGGCCCGTCCGGGAGCGCGGTGACGGCCCGGCAGGCGGCCTCGATGCCGGCCCAGGTCAGCGGGACCTCGGTGATCCCGGCCCGCTCCAGCAGGGTGGTGTTGGCGTAGAGCAGGGTGGTCGAGGTGAGCGGCGGCATGGCCGCGACCGCGCCGTCGTAGGTGTAGAAGTGCCGGGCGGCGGGTTCGACGTCGCCGAGCACGACCGGCTCGCCGAGGATCTCGGTGCGGCCGGCGATCGCCCGCTCGACCGAGGTGAACAGCGGTGAGCCGTCGGGCCGTCGGGCGTCGAGGGCGTCCCGGGTCGAGGTGTAGAAGTACTGCGCGATGGTCGGCGCCTCGCCCTTCAGGGCGGCGTCGTGGATGGTCTGCGGAACCGACAGCCAGTCCACGCCGGTGACCCGGATCCGGTACTCGGGGTGGTTGGCCGTGAACTTCTCCGCCAACTCCCTGGTCCGGTCTTGGAAGTAGGGCATCAACGGGTAGAGCGGCACCACGATGTCGAGGTCGATCCGCTTGCTCATTCCGGAATCCTTCCTGGCAGGCCGGGCAATCCAGATGCTCATGCTCCGGGGGTGGCGTGCCCCGGGCATCTCCGCTCGTGCTGACTGCGCGGCCCCTCGCGGCCCGGTCCGGCGCGAGCGCACGACGGGAGAAGCGGCCGGCCATTCGGAACTGTCAGGCTCGGTTCGTCCGGTGAACTGGCAGCAAGGAGAGGCGTCTGATGGCCGAAGCCCGCGAGACCACCGCCGGAGATGCGCGCGGCAGCCGCCCGCTGACCGGGGCGGAGTACATCGAGAGCCTCCGCGACGACCGGGAGATCTACCTCTACGGCGACCGGGTCAAGGACGTCACCGCCCATCCGGCGTTCCACAACCCGGTCCGGATGACCGCGCGGCTCTACGACGCCCTGCACGATCCGCGACACCGGCCGGTGCTGACCGCACCGGTCGACAGCGGCGGCGAGGGCTACACCCACCGCTTCTTCACCACTCCGCGCAGCGCGGAGGACCTGGTCGCCGACCAGCAGGCGATCGCCGCCTGGGCGCGGATGAGCTACGGCTGGATGGGCCGCAGCCCCGACTACAAGGCGTCCTTCCTCGGCACCCTGGGCGCGAACGCGGACTTCTACGAGCCGTTCGCGGACAACGCCCGGCGCTGGTACGCCGAGTCGCAGGAGAAGGTGCTGTACTGGAACCACGCGATCGTGCACCCGCCGGTCGACCGCTCACTGCCGCCGGACCAGGTGAAGGACGTCTTCATCCACGCGGAGAAGGAGACGGACGCCGGCCTGGTGGTGTCCGGCGCTAAGGTGGTCGCCACCGGCTCCGCGCTGACGCACTACAACTTCATCGCCCACTACGGCCTGCCGATCAAGGACCGCACCTTCGCGCTGGTGGCCACCGTGCCGATGGACGCGCCCGGGATGAAGCTGATCTGCCGCCCGTCGTACACCGCGACGGCGGCGGCGATGGGCAGCCCGTTCGACCACCCGCTCTCCTCCCGGCTGGACGAGAACGACACCATCCTGGTGCTCGACAAGGTGCTCATCCCGTGGGAGAACGTCTTCGTCTACGGCCAGCCGGAGAAGATCCGGATGTTCACCGGGCAGTCCGGCTTCATCGAGCGGTTCACCTTCCACGGCTGCACCCGGCTCGCGGTGAAGCTGGAGTTCATCGCCGGGTTGCTGGCCAAGGCCCTGGACATCACCGGCACCGGTGACTTCCGCGGGGTGCAGAGCCGGCTCGGCGAGGTGCTGGCCTGGCGCAACCTGTTCTGGGGGCTGTCCGACGCGGCCGCCCGCAACCCGGTCGCCTGGCACAACGGCGCGGTGCTGCCCAACTCCCAGTACGGACTGGCCTACCGGTGGTTCATGCAGACGGGCTACCCGCGAATCAGGGAGATCGTGCTCCAGGACGTGGCCAGCGGGCTGATCTACGTGAACTCCAGCGCCAAGGACTTCGACAACCCGGGGATCCGGCCCTACCTGGACCGGTTCCTGCGCGGCTCCGGCGGTGTCGACGCGGTCGAGCGGGTCAAGGTGATGAAGCTGCTCTGGGACGCCGTCGGCAGCGAGTTCGGCGGCCGCCACGAGCTCTACGAGCGCAACTACGCGGGCAGTCACGAGAACACCCGGATCGAGCTGCTCTTCGCCCAGCTCGCCAACGGCCAGCTGGACGCCTACAAGGGCCTGGTCGACGAGTGCCTGGCGGAGTACGACCTGAACGGGTGGACCGTACCCGATCTGTCCTCCTTCGCCGACCTGAGCGATTCCGTCCACGGGCTGCTCGACAGCTGATCCGTGCGCCGACGACCGGCCGACAACCAATCGATGAGGATCGGAGGGCATGGTGGCTTCCCCTTCCCTTCAGGGGCATTTCACACAACAGGCGCTGCGGACACCGGACGCGATCGCCGTATCGTCCGGTGAAGTCCGGCTCAGCTACCGCGAGTTGGACGAGCGGGCGAACCGGCTGGCGCACCGGCTGCGGGACCTCGGCGTGCGGGCCGAGTCGCCGGTCGCGGTACTGATGGAGCGCTCCGCGGACCTGGTGGTGGCGGTGCTGGCCGTGCTCAAGGCCGGCGGCTGCTACCTCCCGCTGCACAGCGCCTACCCCCTGGCGCGCAAGCAGTGGATCGTGGAGCACTGCGCGGCGCCGGTGCTGCTGACCGACGAGGCGATGCGCGGGCGCGGCCTGCCGGACGTCGCCGAGGTGGTCGTCGTCGAGGGCGAGAAGGGCCTCGCCGACCACCCCGCGACGGACCCGGCCGTCCCGGTCGAGCCGGACGCGCTCGCCTACGTGATCCACACCTCGGGCTCCACCGGGGAGCCGAAGGGCGTCGCGGTCGCGCACCGGGACGCGCTCGGCCTGGCCCTGGACCCGATCTGGTCGCAGGGCCGGCACGAGCGGGTGCTGATGGTGGCGCCGTACGCCTTCAACGTCTCCACCTACGAGTTCTGGGTGCCGCTGCTGCACGGCGGGCGGATCGTGGTGGCCCCGCCCGGCGACCTCGACGTGCACGCCCTGCGCCGGCTGATCGCCGGGGAGCGGATCACCGGCATCCACCTGACCGCGGGCCTGTTCCGGGTGCTCGCCGAGGAGGACCCGGGCTGCCTGGCCGGCGTGCGCGAGGTGCTCACCGGCGGCGACGTCATCGCCCCCTCGGCCGTCCAGCGGGTGCTGGAGCACAACCCCGGCCTGGTGGTGCGGGCGATGTACGGCGCGACCGAGGCCACGCTGTTCAGCACCAGCGCGGCGATGACCGCCCCCTACGTGGCCGACGGCCCGGTGGGCGTCGGCCGGCCGATGGACGGCGTCCGGCTGCACGTCCTGGACGCCGAGCTGCGGCCGGTGCCGGCCGGCGGGGTGGGCGAGCTGCACATCGCCGGACGCGGCCTGGCCCGCGGCTACTTCAACCGGCCCGACCTGACCGCCGAACGCTTCGTGGCCAACCCCTTCGACGCGCCGGGCGAGCGGATGTACCGCACCGGGGACCTGGTCCGGGTCGACCGGGACGGCATGCTGGAGTACCTCGGCCGGGCCAACGACCAGCTCAAGGTGATGGGCTTCCGGATCGAGCCCGCCGAGGTGGAGGCGGCGCTGGCGCGCCACCCCGGCCTGGCCCATGTCGCCGTCGTGGCACGGGAGTCGGAGTCCGGGGAGAAGCGCCTGATCGCGTACTACGTCCCGGAGTCCGACGGGGTCGAGGCGGGCGCGCTGCGGGCGCACGCGGTGGCGCAGCTGCCGGCGTACATGGTGCCGACGGCCTTCGTGAGCGTGCCGGCCCTCCCGCTGACCCCCAACGGCAAGCTGGACCGGCGGGCGCTGCCCGAACCGGTGACCGACTCGGCCCGCCGGGCGCCGGCGACCGAGCGCCAGCGGCAGCTGTGCGCCCTGTTCGCCGAGGTGCTCGGGGTGCCGGAGGTCGGCATCGACGACAGCTTCTTCGAGGTGGGCGGCCAGTCCCTGGACGCGATGCGGCTGGTCAGCCGGATCCGGGCGGCGCTGGACGTCCGGCTCACCGTCACCCAGTTCTTCGACGTGCCCTCGGTGGCCGCGCTGGAGAGCCTGCTGGACCGACCGGAAGGAGAGCGGGGATGACCAGTCCCTTCGACGCCGAGGACGGCCGGTTCACCGTCCTGGTGAACGCGCGGGGCCAGTTCTCGCTCTGGCCGGCCGCCGCCGGGGTTCCGGCGGGCTGGACGGCCGAGCACGGCCCGGTCGACCGGACCGCCGCCCTCGCGTACGTGAACGAGCACTGGACCGATCTGAGGCCGAAGAGCCTCACCGGGCGCCCCCTCGGGCAGCCCGACGACTGACGAGGAGTCTGGAACATGAGCCTCGACGCGGGTCAGGAGACCTTCGGCGGCATGCTCGTCGACCACATCGCCTGCTACGTCGCCGACCTCGCCGCCACCACCGAGTGGCTGGTCCGGGGTTACGGCCTGGAAGTGTACGCGGGTTCGGCCCCGCAGGCGCCGGACCTCCGCTCGGTGGCGCTCGGCCGCAACGGCATCCGGGTGGTGCTCAGCCAGCCGCTGCCGGGCGACCACCCGGGAGCGGCGTATGTGGAGAAGCACGGTGACGGGGTCGCCGACATCGCGCTGCGCGTCCCGGACGCCCGGGCCGCCTTCACGGAGGCCGTCCGGCGCGGCGCCCGGCCCGTCGCCGGGCCGGCCGCGCACGGCGAGCTGGTCACCGCGACCATCATGGGCGTAGGCGACATCGCCCACACCTTCGTCCAGCGGCCGGCCCCGGCCGACGAGCGGCCGCTGCCCGGGCTCGCGCCGGTCGCCACCGACCCGGCCGCACCGGACTTCGGCCTGCGGGAGGTCGACCACTTCGCGATCTGCGTCGAGCCCGGGCAGATCGACGCGACGGTCGCCTTCTACCGGGAGGTGCTCGACTTCGAGCTGATCTTCACGGAGCGGATCAAGGTCAACGGCCAGGTGATGATCACCAAGGTGGTGCAGAACGGCACCGTCACCTTCACCCTGATCGAACCGGACCAGGCCCAGGTCACCGGCCACCTGGACGAGTTCCTGAAGGACCACGGCGGGCCCGGGGTGCAGCACATCGCCTTCACCACGGACGACATCGTCGGGTCGGTCGACGCGATCGCCGCCCGGGGCGTGGAGTTCCTGGGCACCCCGGAGGCGTACTACCGGCTGCTCTCCGGCCGCCTCACCCCGCTGCGGCACTCCGTGGCGGACCTGGAGCGGCTGAACATCCTGATCGACCAGGACCACGACGGGCAGCTGTTCCAGATCTTCACCAAGTCCGTGCACCCGCGCGGCACCCTCTTCCTGGAGGTCATCGAGCGGATGGGGGCCCGCTCGTTCGGCAGCGGCAACATCAAGGCGCTGTACCAGGCCATCGAGTACCAGAAGGGCAGGGGTGCGGCCGATGGCGCGTGACGGGATCTTCGACGACCGGTTCCGGACGGCCGTGGAGCGGCTGCGGGTGCCCGGCATGGGCACCGAGGTGGTGGCGCCGCTGCTCTCCCACCTGATCCACCTGGCCCGGCCCCGCCGGGTGCTGGAGGTCGGCATGGGGTACACCACGCCGTTCCTGGCGAAGGCCCTGGCCGAGGCCGAGGAACTGGCCGCGGCCGAGGCCGCCGCGCTGGTCCGCAAGACCCGGCCGTACCTCGCGGACGGCCGGGAGCTGGACGAGGCGTGGATCGACAGCGAGCCCGCGCTGCTGCTGCCGGCCGGCTACCGCGAGCCGTACGAGCCGCGGTTCGTGGCGATCGACGACCTCTCGGACAGCGGCTCCTCGGCCCCGCTGGTGACGGAGGTGCTGGACGAACTCGGCCTCGCCGAGCGGGTCACCGTGGTCAACTCCGACATGCGCGGGGCCGTCGGACGCCTCCCCGAGGAGTTCCGGCCGATCGACTTCGCCTGGGTCGACGCCTGGGACTGCCTCTACTTCTTCGAGAACTTCTGGGAGTTGATCGATCCGGACGGCGGGATCGTCGTCATGCACTACCTGATGACCTACCCCGAGGGCGAGGCGATCCTCGACTACATCGCCGAGACCCAGCGGCTGGCCCCCGGCGAGTTCGAGATGCTGAACCTGCTGGAGAGCCGCAAGCTGCGCCAGAACAGCATGACCGTGCTGCGCCGCACCAGCGGCAGCCGGCCCCGGCAGTACTCCGACACCGGTCAGCGCCCGCGCCTCGGCGGCCAGGTCCGCGAGGACGCCCTCGCCCTGGCCCGCTCGATGACCGGAGCCGCCGGCCAGAGCCCGAACAGGACACCCCGATGACCCAGACCCCCGTGGAGTTGCTGACCGCCTTCACGACGGCCGGCGCCGAACAGCGCGACGCCGCCTTCCGGCACCTGGTGGCCGCGCTGTGGCAGGACGGCCGGGCGAGCGACCTCGCCCCGGCCGCCGTGCCGGCGCTGCTGACCGCACTGGACCAGGCCCCGCCCGAGCGCCAGGGCTGGCTGGTCCTGCTGCTCGGCCTGCTGGCCGGCGCCGAACCGCCCTCCGTCGGAGGCGGGTCGGCCGAGTCGATCGGCAAGGAACTGGACCGCTTCCTCGAACTGCTCGCGGACCGCGGGGCCCACCCCGGGCGCACCCTCGCCCTGCTGTACCTGCTCTCGCACTTCCCCGCCGACCGCGACCGCATCCTGGCGGCCGTCGAACCGCTGGAGCCTTCCCAGGACGACCTCAGCCGGCTCGACCGGGTGCTGCGGCCGCTGGACCCGGCCACCGCCGTCCTGGGCCGGGTCTGGCCCTCGCCGGCCGAGTGGGTGCTCAGCGAGGCCGAGCGCGCCTTCGACCGCTCGTGGGTCGACGCGCTCTCCCCCGCGCAGCTCGCCGCCACCTGGGACGGCGACACCCGGATGCTGATCGGCTACTCCGGCGCCAAGGCGTACTGGGCGCTGCGCCACGGCACCACCGAGGTGGTCGCCGACACCAGCCCGCACCGGACCACCGCGCTGACGGCCGACGCCGTCGGCACCGCCGACCTCACCCGCCACGCCGAGGTGCTGCGCTGCCCGGCCTGCACCGGCCGCCTGGACGTCTCCCCCGGCGGCGCCCGCTGTGCCGACTGCGCCGCCGCGTACTCCTCCGCGGCGGGCCACCTGGACCTGTTCGAACGCAGCGAGCCCTCGGACCCCAAGGACGTCCTCCAGAACGCCGCCGCCATGCGCAACATCGGGCTGCACTACGAGACCGTGCTGCGGCCGGCCTTCCTGCGGCTGATGGGCGGCAACTTCGGCGGCCAGGTGACGCCGGCCGACGAGGACCGCTACATCGCCGCGCACACCGCCCCGGTCGACGGGCCGGTGCTCGACCTGGCCGCGGGAGCCGGCCGGTGGACCGCCGTGCTGGCCGAGGCGGTGGGCGCCGAGCGGCTGATCGCGCTGGACCTCAACCCGGCCATGCTCACCTGGCTGAGCGGACGGCTGCCGGACGTCCCCGCGCTCCGGGCGAGCGCGCAGGCGCTCCCGTTCGGCGACGCCACGCTGGGCGCGGTCAACTGCTGGAACGCCCTCCAGGCGATGCCGGACCCGGCCGGGGTGATCGCCGAGGTCGGCCGCTGCCTGCGGCCCGGCGGCAGCTTCACCCTGCTCACCTTCCTCCAGGCCGCCGACCCGGTCGACCGCCACTTCCAGGGCACCTTCCGGGGGCCCGGCTTCCCGGACGGCATGCCGCTGTTCGCGCTCGCCGACCTGCGCGCCTGGCTGGCGGCCGCCGGCCTGACTGTCCGGGACCAGTACACCCCCGGCACCTTCGCGGTCATCACCGCCGAACGCGCCGCCTGATCCCGGCGCCCGACCGCTCCCCGACCGCGGCGCCCGATCCCGGCGCCCGATCGGACGCGCCCGACCAGACCCGCCCGATCACACCGCAATCCGCGAGATGTGACGCCCGGCCGTGCCGTGCGAACGTCTCTGCGGCGCAGGAACACGGAGGGACGAACGAGCATGACCGACAAGACCGTTGATCCGACCGGCCCGGCGGTGATCAGGCCCGGGGACCCGAGGTACGAGAACCTCGTGCAGGGCTACAACCACCGCTTCGTCGGACGACCCGACGAGGTGCGCCTGGTGACCACCACCGAGGAGGTGGTGGCGGCCGTCGGCGAGGCGGTGGCGGCGGGCAAGCGGATCGCGGTCCGCAGCGGCGGTCACTGCTTCGAGAACTTCACCACCTCGCCCGAGATCGAGATCCTGCTGGACCTGTCCGAGCTGAACCGCATCGCCCACGACCCCGCGCGCCGCGCGATCGAGGTCGGGGCCGGCGCCCTGCTGGGTGACGTCTACCGCACCCTGTTCAAGCGCTGGGGGGTGACGATCCCGGGCGGCACCGGCTTCGAGGTGGGTGTCGGCGGCCACTTCCCGGTCGGCGGCTACGGCCCCCTCTCGCGCCGCGACGGCCTGATCGTCGACCACCTGTACGCCGTCGAGGTCGTGGTGGTCGACGAGTCCGGCCGGGCCGGGGTCGTGGTGGCCACGTCCGAGCCCGACGACCCGCACCGGGACCTCTGGTGGGCCCACACCGGCGGTGGCGGCGGCAACTTCGGCGTGGTGACCAGGTACTGGCTGCGCACTCCGGGGGCGGACACCGACGACCCGGCCGGGCTGCTGCCCAAGGCGCCGGCCCGGGTCTGGAAGCGGACGGTGATGTGGCCCTGGGACGGGATGACCGAGCGGTCCCTGACCACGCTGCTGCGCAACTACGCCACCTGGTACGAGAACAACGACGACGCCGACTCCCCGGCGGCCGGTCTGTGGAGCAATCTGATCGTCACCCACCGCAACTCCGGGATGTTCGGGATGACGGTGGTGATCGACCACGACGGGCCGGACGCCGAGAAGGTGTTCGCCGAGCACTTCGAGTCCGTGTCCGCCGGGGTCGGCGTGGAGCCGGTGGTGCACACCGCCGAGGTGGTCCCCTGGTTCAGCTCCTGGCTGCCCTCGTACAGCTTCCCGAGCGACCCGAAGGGGCGCTACAAGGACAAGGCGGGCTATCTGCGGAAGGGGTTCACCGATCACCAACTCGGGGTGATCTGGCGCTACCTGAGCGATCCGGAGCACACCAATCCGATGTCGTGCATCGTGGTCGCGGGCTTCGGCGGGAAGGTCAACACCGTCGCCCCCGACGCCACCGCCGCCGTCCAGCGCGACTCCGTCCTGAAGGTCCTCTACTGCGCCGGCATCTGGCAGTCCGAGGACCAGGACGAGGCCAACATCGCCTGGGTCCGGGCGTTCTACCGCGACGCGTACGCCCCGAGCGGCGGCGTCCCGGTGCCCGACGAGAACAGCGACGGCACCTACATCGGCTACCCCGACCGCGACCTGGCCGACCCGGCCTGGAACACCTCGGGGGTGCCCTGGTCGACGCTCTACTACGGCGGCAACTACCCGCGCCTGCAGCAGGTCAAGCGGACGTACGACCCCGGGAACGTGTTCCGCCACGCCCTGTCGGTCGAACTCCCCTGTGGCGAAGTAGATGTGAAGGAGGATCAGGATGCTTGAGAACAAGGTCGTCGTGGTCTCGGGGGTCGGCCCCGGCCTCGGGCGGGCGATCGCCCTGCGGTCCGCGCGGTCGGGCGCGGACGTCGTGCTCGCCGCCCGGACCGAGTCCCGGCTCGCCGAGATCGCCGCGGAGGTCGAGCGGACCGGGCGCCGGGCGCTGGCGGTGCCGACCGACATCACCGACGACTCGTCGGCCGCCGCGCTGGTCAAGGCCGCGACGGAGGCCTTCGGCCGGGTCGACGCGCTGGTCAACAACGCCTTCGCGGTGCCGCCGATGGTCGACCTCGGCGAGGTCGACCTCGCGGACGTGCGCGCCGGGTTCGAGACCAACGTGTACGCCGCGCTGCGGCTCACCCGGCTGTTCGCGCCCGCGCTGGCGGAGAACCGGGGATCGGTCGTCATGATCAACTCGGCGGTGATCCGGCACTCCAAGCGGCCGTTCGGCGCCTACAAGATGAGCAAGGCCGCCCTGCTGTCGCTGGCGCAGAGCCTGGCCACCGAACTCGGCCCGCGGGGCGTCCGGGTGAACACCGTCGCCCCCGGCTACATCTGGGCGGACGCGCTGCGCGAGGGCTTCGGGCACGTCGCCGCGCAGCGCGGGGTCACCGTCCAGGACGTCTACGACGAGATCGCCGCCACCCTGGACCTCGGCCGGCTGCCCGAGCCGGACGAGGTCGCCGACGCGGTGCTCTTCCTCGTCTCCCCGCTCGCGCGCGCCGTCACCGGGCACTGCCTGGACGTCAACGCCGGCGAATACCACCACTGAACCTGTCAGGACGACGACACGGAAGCTGAGGACCAGCGGTGACAGAGAACACGGAGCAGACCGGTGCGCTGGCCACCGGACCACGGCGGGCGAGACCCGGCACGGAACCGGCCACGGCCGCGACGAGCTGGTGGCAGAGCCCGTGGGCGGCGGCACTGGCCGCCGTCGTGGTGTTCAACCTGCTGTACGCCTTCCCGCGCTACCTGTCGGGGGACAGCCATCAGGCCCGGATCCCGCTCGACCCGGGCTTCCCGGCGCACTACGCGGTCCTGGTAGCGCACGTCGTCCTCGGCAACATCTCGCTGGTGACGGTCCTCCTCCAGGTCCTGCCGTGGATCCGCCGCCACCACCCGGCCGTGCACCGGATGAGCGGCCGGGTGTACATCTTCGCCGGAGCGCTGCCCAGCGGGGTGCTGGCGCTGGTGCTGGTGCCGTACTCCGCGGCGCCGTCCGGCAAGACCGGGCTGGCCATGATGGCGGTGCTCTGGCTGGGCACCACCCTGCTCGGGCTCCGGGCGGCGCTCCAGCGCCGGTTCGTCGACCACCGGCGGTGGATGGTCTACAGCTTCGCCCTGGCCCTCGGCACCACCTGGGGCCGGGTGCTGGCCGAACTGATGCTGCACGTCCCGGGCTTCCGGATCGACGTCATGACCCTCCTCGACCTGGCCAACTGGGCGGGCTGGGTGTTCAACCTGCTGGTCGCCCACTGGTGGCTCGAGCGGACGGCCCCGCGGGCCGCCCGACTGGTGCGCTGACGTCGAGAACCGAGCGGCCGGCCGTGGTGTCCCACGGCCGGCCGTCGGCGTGTGCGGCCCCGGCGGCCCCGGCCGGCCCGGGCCCGTCGGCCCGCCGGGCCGCCGCCGAAGCGCCGCCGGAGCGCCCGCAGGCCGTCCGGCCTGGGATTCGTCCTGTACGCACGACCGGGGATGTCGAGAACGGGCCGCCGGCTCCGACGTCTCCGGTGGAAGCCCCGGGAAGCGCCCGGGGCGCCACCCCCAAGGAGAGACAGTCATGAAGTACATGCTGACGATGCACATGAACCCCGTGCTGTGGGAGGGCCTGCCCGAGGACGAGAAGCAGGCGGTCTACGCCGGCCACGGCGACTTCATGAAGCTCCTCCGCGAGTCCGGCGAGCTCGTCCACACCCAGGCGCTGGCGGAGCCCGAGAAGAGCACGACCGTCAAGGTCCGTGACGGCGCCCCGGCGCTGAGCGACGGCCCGTACCTGGAGAACAAGGAGTTCGTCTGCGGCTTCTACCTGGTCGACGTCGAGACCCGGGAGCGCGCGATCGAGCTGGCCGGGATGATCCCGGACGCCAAGCACACCGGCATCGAGGTCCGTCAGGTGATGTTCGAGCAGGGCCTGGAGATGTGATCGGGTAGCACCCCGCGGAAACGGCGGCGGCGGGTCGGGCTGTTGGTCAGCCCGACCCGCCGCCTTCGTGTTGCGCGGGGTCAGTCGACGATCTCCATCTGCGCCATCATGCCCGCCGAGGAGTGCTCCAGCATGTGGCAGTGGTACATGTACTTGCCCAGGTAGTCGGCGAAGGTCGCCTGGACCCGGACCGAGGTGCCGGGCGGGAGCGGGACGGTGTCCTTCAGGCCGACGTCACCGGGCAGCGGCGGCCGGCCGTCCCGGTCGAGCACCCGGAACTGCGTCATGTGCATGTGGAACGAGTGCTGGATCGGGCCGTACTTGGTGGCACCGTCGTCGTTGATGATCGTCCAGATCTCGGTGGCACCGCGCTGGATCCGCTGGTCCACCCGGTTCTCGTCGAACGGCTTGCCGTCGATCAGGCCGACCGGGTTGCCGGTCAGGTCGAAGGAGAGCCGCACCTCGCGCTGGACCGTGGCCGGCGCCAGCGCGGGCATCGCGCGCAGCGCGGTGGGCACCCGGCTGAAGTCGAAGGCCGGGCGGGTCACGTCGAAGCGCAGCACCTGCTCGACCTCGTCGTTGCCGGTGAACTGGCCCTGGTTGGTGAGGAAGCACTGGGTGCCGACCCGCTGCTGGGAGAAGTCCACCACCAGGTCGACCCGCTCGCCGGCGGCGAGCGGGAAGTCCGTCCCCGTCCGGTCGATCGGCGCGGGCAGCAGACCGCCGTCCGAACCGATCTGGAGCACCGGCAGGGAGCCGAAGTTGAACTTCAGGAACCGCAGGGTCGAGTTGTTCAGCAGCCGGATGCGGTACTTGCGCGCGGCCACCGGGAAGTACGGCTTCTGGCGGCCGTTGACCAGGATCACGTTCCGGTTCCGCGGATCGCCGGCCACCAGCTGCCCGTTGGCGTCGATCTCGGCGTCGCGGATCGCGATCGGGACGTCGTACTCGCCGCACGGCAGCTGGTACTGGCTCTCGCCCTGACCCTCGATCAGGTAGAAGCCGTGCATGCCGCGGTAGACGTGCTCGGCCTCCATGTGGTGGCTGTGGTCGTGGTACCAGAGCGTGGCGCCGGGCTGCCGGTTCGGGTACTCGTACTGCCGCTCGGCGCCCGGGTCGATGACCTCCATCGGGTGGCCGTCGCTGTCGGCCGGGACGTGGCCGCCGTGCAGGTGCACGTTGGCGTGCTCGGGCAGCCAGTTGCGGTAGGTCACCAGCGCCCGGCGCCCCTCCTTGGCCCGGATCGTCGGGCCGATGAAGCTGCCGCCGAAGGTCATGCACTTGGTCTTGACGCCGGGGATCAGCTCGAGCTCGGCCGGCAGGATGTCGAGCCGGTACACGTCGGTGTCGGCGGTGCGGGCCACGGGGTTGAGGGTCGGCGGTACCGGCATCCGTACGGAGAACGGCCCGGAGGCCGCGCCCCGGGCGGCCTGCCCGGGGCGCTCCGACTCCCCGGCGGCCAGCGCGCTCACCGGTAGCAGTACGCCGGTGCTCGCCGCTATGCCCGCCAGGCCGAGAAAGTGTCGCCTGTTCAGGATGTCCTCCCCAAGTCGGTATCCGCGCGCCCGAAACGTTGTTCGGGTGCGTCCCAGGTCGCCATCCTGATCGTTGATCAGACCGTACGCTTCTTGCGGGTTGCGGTATTTGACGGCGGATCAGAGGTAGTTGACGACCGCGCGGAAGCGTACCCCACCCTGTTCGACCCGTTCGAGTGCTTCGGCCACCCGTTCTTTGGGGAAGACCTCGACCATCGGCGTGACGGCCCCGGACGCAACCAGGTCGAGGGCCTCGGTGAGCTGGTCGAGGCCGTTGTGGGTGGCGCCGATCACCTGCTGGCGCTGTGCCCAGAACGGGCTGGTGGGCGGGATGGTGAAGGAGTCGACCGGGTCGATGGTGGCGAGCACGATCCGGCCGTTCGGCCGCAGCCCCTGGAGGGACTCGGTGGCCGCCCGGTAGGAGGTGCCGGTCACCAGGACCACGTCGGCGCCGCCGGCCGCCCGCAGCTGCTCGCCGTCGGCGACCACGTGGTCCGCGCCGAGCGAACGGGCCAGCTCGTGCTTGTCCGGCGAGCTGGTGACGGCCACGGTCTCGAAGCCGGCCGCACGGGCGAACTGCACGGCCAGGTGGCCGAGTCCGCCGATCCCGAGCACCGCGACCCGCTCGTGCGGCTTGGGGTCGGCGGCGCGCAGCGCGCTCCACGCGGTGTAGCCGGCGCACAGCACGGGCGCGGCGGTCTCGTACGAGAGGGCGTCCGGCAGCAGCACCGTGCTGTCGGCCGCCACCGCGACGTACTGGGCGTGGCCGCCCTGCACCGTGAGGCCGCTCATCACCGACTCCGGGCAGTTCATCCCGGACTGCCCGGTGAGCGGGAGGTTGAGCCGGCAGTAGTCGCACCGGCCGCAGGTCGCCTGCACCCAGGTGGTACCGACCCGGTCGCCGACCCGGCGGGTGGTCACGCCCGGGCCGACCTCGACGACCTCGCCGGCCGCCTCGTGCCCGACCACCACCGGGTCGAGCGGCGGGAAGGGGAAGACGCCCTGGCTCACCCAGAGGTCGTTGTGGCAGACCCCGCAGGCGTGGACCCGGATCAGCACCTGACCCGGTCCAGCCGTGGGGGTGGGGATCTCGCGCAGTTCCCAGCGCGCCTTGGCCTCCGGTACGACGGCAGCCCACATCGGTCCGACCATCCTTTCGTGTCAGCGGGTTCGCGGCGTGAGGCGGACCGGGAGGGTCTGCACGCCGTTCATGATGAAGGTGACCTGCGGCTCCAGTTCCCCTGCGGGGACGGCGAGTTCGAGGTCGGGGAAGCGGCTGAACAGCGCGGAGAGGGCGATCTCGGCCTCCATCCGGGCCAGCGGCATGCCGATGCAGCGGTAGACGCCGTGGCCGAAGGAGAGGTGCTCCTTGTCCGGCCGGCCGGCGTCGAAGGCGTCCGCGCTGTCGCCGTGCATCGCGCGGTCGCGGCCCACCGCCGCGAAGTTGATCAGGACCGGGTCGCCCTTGGCGATGACGACGCCGCCGAGCTCGATGTCCTCCACCGCGAAGCGGAACGGCAGGTGGGCGACCGGCGCCTCGACGCGCAGGGTCTCCTCGATCACGTCCTCCCAGCTCACCGCGCCGCTGCGGAGCAGCGCCAGCTGCTCGGGGTGGGTGAGCAGGGCTCGGGTCGCGTTGGCGAGCAGGTTCATCACCGGCTCGGTGCCGGTGGCGAGCAGCAGGTGCAGGGTGCCGACCAGTTCGGAGTCGTTCAGCCGGGAGCCGTCCTCCTCCTGGACCTGGACCAGGTCGCTGGTCAGGTCGTCCCCGGGGCTGCGGCGCTTGGAGTCGACGAACTCCAGCATCTCCCGGTGCCACTGCTCGACGTTGGCCGCGGCCTCCTCCGGGGTGAGGCTGGTGTCGATGTTCGCCTCGCCGCCGCGCAGAATCTGCGCGCGGTCCTCGGCCGGGACGCCGAACAGGTCGCAGATCACCCGGGCGGGCATCGGGCGGGCGAAGCGGGCCTTGAGGTCCAGCACCTCGCCGGGTTCGCACTGGCCCAGCTCGTCCAGCAGCTCGTCGACGGCCTTCTGGACCTCGGCGCGCATGGCCTCGACCCGGCGCGGGGTGAAGGCCCCGGCGGTCAGCCGGCGCAGCCGGGTGTGGTCGGCACCGTACCGGGTGGTGAGGTTGTCCATCAGCACCCAGCCGATGAGCGGGAAGTCCTCGCCGATCCGGCCCTCGGCGAAGTCCGTCCAGTGCCGGCGCGGGTCCTTGGACAGCCGGTGGTCGCTGAGGGCCTGTCGGGCGGTCTCGTGGTCGGCGATCGACCAGGCGAGAACGCCGCCGGGCAGTTCGATCCGGGTGACCGGGCCGTTCGCCCGGATCCGGGCGGCCTCGGCGTGGATGTCACGTCCGGTGCGGTCGATGACGACGGGTTCGGGGATTGCCATGGAGGTCTCCGAGCGGTCGATGGGAACGGTCGGACGGCATGCCGAACAGGGCCGCCGCCGCTGGTGGCGGCCCTGTCAGGGCAGAGCGTCGGCTACAGGTAGAGCGTGTTCGGGCCGAGCCCGCAGGCGACCCGCCCGTAGAGCTCGAGGTTGGTGTTGGGGTGCAGGATGCCGTGCAGGTTGAGCGTCTGGACGTCCCGCTCGATGCGCTGGATCGGGACGGTGGTGTAGATCGAGGAGCCGCCGCTGGCGGTGTTGAGGATGTCCACCGCCTCCTTGGCGCGCGAGCAGACCGCGCCGAGGTCGAGCCTGATCCGGGCGCGCTCCTCCAGCGTCCACTCCTCGCCGGTGGGGCCCTTGGTGTCGAGCAGGGCGGCGGCGCGGTGGGCGTGGAACTCCACCTCGTCGATCCGGGTGACGGCCTCGGCCACCTGGATGTGGGTCACCGGGGCCTCGGCCTGGTTGGCGTACTCGGTGTAGCTGATCTTCCGGCCGGGGAGCCGCTCGAAGAACGCCTCCTTGGCGGCCCGGGCCAGCCCGAGGGCCGGCGCGGCCACGGTGGCGCACGCGGTGGGCATGAACGGCGCCCGGTAGATGGGCGAGTCGGCGTTCGCCAGGGAGCGGTGCTGCCCCTGGAGCACCGGGACCATCGGCAGCACCCGCGGCTCGGGAACGAACAGGTCGGTGGCGACGGTGGTGACGCTGCCGGAGCCGCGCAGGCCGGTGGTGTGCCAGTCGTCGACGATCTCCAGGTCCGCCAGCGGGACCGCCACCATGATCGGCTGCGGGCCGTCCGGGGTCATCAGCACGGCCGCATTGGTGTTCCAGGAGCTGTGCAGCGCACCGGAGTTGAACGTCCACTTGCCGTTCAGCAGCACACCGCCCTCGACCGGCACGGCGACCGCGGTCGGGCTGAGGATGCCACTCACCCGCACACCCGGGTCGGCGAAGATCTCGTCCTGCACCTCGTCCGGGAACAGGCCGGCCATCCAGGAGCTGATCGCGTAGACCGCCATGACCCAGGCCGTGGAGCCGTCGCCGCGGCCCAGCTCGGCGATCACGTCCACCACGGTGCGCATGTCGGACTCGTAGCCGCCGTAGCGGCGCGGCACCCGGATCCGCAGCAGTCCGGAGTCGGTCAGCGCCGCCAGGGTGTCGTCGGACAGCCGGCGGTGCTCCTCGTGCCACAGCGCGTTCTTCTGCAGCAGCGGCACCAGCTCGGCGGCACGGCTCACCAGTTCTTCCCTGGACGGGGATTCCTTGGCTGTCATCGGGGGCTCCTCCGGAGTGGGCGGCCCACTCGGGACGGCTTGGCCGTCCGGGCCGCGGTCGTTGATCGGCCCTGTCGAGGCTGGCAGTCGGCCGGGGTGCCCGCATCTCCCGGATTGCGGCGCACCCGAGGCATGCCCTGCCCCGGGTTCCGGGCAACACACCATCGCAATCCGGGAGTTGTCCCCCCTCCCGGCCTGCTGTGAGGCTGGCCGTCACCCGGCCCGCGTGATCGCGGCCGGGACCACCGGAGAAGGAGAGACCATGTCCGCCACTCCCGCGCCCAACACCCCCGACGCCGCCGCCCTGCGCGCCGTTCCCGAGCGCATCGTCGCGGCCTGGGCCGCGCAGGACGCCGACGGCTTCGCCGAGGTCTTCACCGAGGACGCGACGCTGATCCTGCCCGGGGACGTGTTCCTGACGAGCCGTCAGCAGATCCGCGCCTTCATGACCCAGGCCTTCGCCGGCCCGTTCAAGGGGACCCGGGTCACCGGCGAGCCGGTGTCGGTCCGCCCGCTCGCCGAGGACGTCGCCGTGCTGGTCACCCGGGGCGGCGTGCTGGCCCCCGGGGACGCCGAGGTGACGGCCGAGCGCGCGATCCGGGCGACCTGGGTGCTGGCCCGCCAGGGTGCCGACTGGCGGATCGCCTCGTACCAGAACACCCCCCTCGCCGCCTGAGGCACCGCCGTCCGAGACCCGGCCGGCTTCCGGCCCCGCCGCTGCCCCGCCTTCGCCCCGACCGTCCCACCGAGAGGACTCCACCATGCGCCCCTTCCGTGTCGACATCCCGCAGGAAGCCCTCGACGACCTGGACCGCCGGCTCGCGGCGACCCGCTGGCCCGGCGAGCTGCCGGGCGTGGGCTGGCAGCGCGGTGTACCGCTCGGCTACCTGAAGGAGCTGGCCGAGTACTGGCGCTCCGGCTTCGACTGGCGCAAGGCCGAGGAGCAGCTCAACGCGTTCCCGCAGTTCCTGACCGAGATCGACGGCGTGGACATCCACTTCCTGCACGTGCGCTCGCCGGAGCCGGATGCCATGCCGTTGATCATCACCCACGGCTGGCCCGGCTCGGTGGCGGAGTTCCTGGACGTCATCGGGCCGTTGACCGACCCGCGGGCGCACGGCGGCGACCCCGCCGACGCGTTCCACGTGGTCATCCCCTCGCTGCCCGGCTACGGCTTCTCCGGCCGCCCCCAGGAGGCCGGCTGGGACACCGCCCGGGTCGGCCGGGCCTGGGCCGAGCTGATGCACCGGCTCGACTACGACCGCTACCTCGTCCAGGGCGGCGACTGGGGCATGCCGGTCTCGCTCCAGCTCGGCCTGGCCGATCCGGCGCACGTCGCGGGCGTCCACCTCAACATGCTCGCCACCTTCCCGCCGCAGGACCCGGCCGAGTTCGCGAACCTGGGCGAGGCGGACCTGGCCCGGCTGCAGTTCGCCGCGAACTTCGAGCAGGACGGGGCCGGCTGGCGGAAGATCCAGTCCACTCGCCCGCAGACCCTCAGCTACGGTCTGACCGACTCCCCGGTGGGCCAACTCGCCTGGATCGTCGAGAAGTTCAAGGAGTGGACGGCCGCGGAGACGGTGCCGGAGGACGCGGTGGCCCGCGACCGGCTGCTGACCAACGCGGCGATCTACTGGTTCACCGCCTCCGCGGGCTCCAGCGCCCAGCTCTACTACGAGTCCAACCGGCTGGACGCCGACTTCATCCGCACCTGGGCCGGCCCGTGGCCGCTCGCCGCGCCGGTCGGGGTGGCCGTCTTCCCCGAGGACGCCGTCCGGCCGATCCGCCGGTGGGCCGAGCGGATCCTGCCGACCCTCGCCCAGTGGTCCGAGCTCGAGCGCGGCGGGCACTTCGCGGCGCTGGAGGAGCCCGAGCTGTTCGTCGGCGACGTCCGGACCTTCGCGCGCCGGGTGCGCTGACCGAAAACTCGACCCGCCCGGCGCCGGTGGCGGCGCCGGGCAGAAACGGAGAGGCCCCGTATGGAATCGCCGGTGTATCGCGGATACGACCAGCGCACCCTGGACCGGCAGTACTCGCCGAGTTCCCGCGTGCCCGACCTGACCGTCTTCGTGGACCGGTACGCCGGCGACAGCGAGAAAGCCCGGGCGGATTTCGAGGTCCGCCGTGGAATACCCTACGGCCGCTCGCCCGCGGAATCCCTGGACTTCTTTCCGGCGGGCTCCCGGAACGCGCCGCTGGTGGTTTTCCTGCACGGCGGCTACTGGCAGGAGCTGAGCAAGGACGACGCGTCCTTCCCGGCCCGCGGCCTGGTCCCCGCCGGCGCCGCGTTCGCGGCACTGGGCTACGGGCTGGCGCCCGAGTACCGGCTGGACGAGATCGTCGCGCAGGTCCGCCGCGGCCTGCTCTGGCTGCTGGAGCACGCGCGGGAGCTGGGGGTGGACGCGGACCGCGTCCACATCGGCGGCTCCTCCGCCGGCGCCCACCTGGCCCTGATGGCGCTGCTGGACGACTGGCTGCCGGGCGGCCGCCACCCGGCCGACGCGTTCGCCGGGGCGGTCCTGCTCAGCGGCGTCTACGACCTCGAACCGCTGCGGCACACCTACGTCAACGAGCCGCTGGGGCTGGACGCCGCGGCGGCGGCCCGGCTCAGCCCGATCCTGCGGCTGCCCGCGCGCCTGCCCGCCCTCGTGGTGGCCCGGGGCGGCGCCGAGACGGACGAGTTCGCCCGGCAGCACGAGGACCTGGTACGGGCCGTCGGCCCGCGCGCGGCCGTGGTGCGCGAGCTCGTCGCCGCCGACCGCAACCACTTCGACCTGCCGTTCGACCTGGCCGATCCGACGACCGGGCTCGGCGCCGCGGTGTTCGCGCAGGTGGGCCTGTGACCACGCACGAGGTGGCCGCGCAGCTCGACCGGGACGACCCGCTCGCCGCCGCCCGCAAGGCGTTCCTGCTGCCCCCGGGCACGGTGTACCTGGACGGCAACTCGCTGGGCGCGCTGCCGGCCTCCGTGCCGGAGCGGGTCCGCCGGGTCGTCGCCGAGCAGTGGGGCGAGCACCTGATCGGCGGCTGGTACGAGGACGGCTGGTGGGACGCGCCGCTGCGGGTCGGCGACCGGCTCGGGCGGCTGCTCGGGGCGGCCCCCGGCCAGACGGTGGCCGGCGACTCGACCTCGGTCCAGCTGTTCAACGCCCTGACCGCCGCCGCCCGGCTGCGCCCCGGGCGCGACATCCTGCTGATGGACGACGCGGGCTTCCCCACCGACCGCTACCTGGCCGCCTCGGTGGCCCGGATGCTCGGTCTGGAGCTGCGCGAGGCCCCGGTGTCCGGGTTCGAGGAGGCGCTCGCCGACTGCGGCGAGCGCCTGGCCGTCGCCACCGCGAGCGCCGTCGACTTCCGCACCGGCGAGCTGTGGGACCTCGCCCGGCTGACCGCGGCCACCCACCGGGAGGGGGGCGTGGTGGTCTGGGACGTCAGCCACGCGGTGGGCGCCGTCCCGCTCGCGGTGGACCGGGACGGCGTCGACTTCGCCGTCGGCTGCGGCTACAAGTTCCTGTCGGGCGGCCCGGGCGCCCCCGCCTTCGGCTACGCGGCCCGCCGCCACCACGACCGCCTCGACCAGCCGCTGACCGGCTGGAACGGCCACGCCGACCCCTTCGCGATGACGCCGGACTACCGGCCGGCCGAGGGGATCGCCCGCTGCCGGATCGGCACACCGGCGGTCCTGTCGCTGCTGGCCCTGGACGCGGCACTGGACGTCTTCGACGGAGTCGACCTCCGGCAGCTCCGGCGGAAGAGCCTCTCGCTGAGCCGGTTCTTCATCGCCTGCGTCGACGAACACCTGGCGGGCCGGGGCTTCGAGCTGGTGACGCCGCGCCAGGACGGCCGCAGGGGAAGTCAGCTGACCCTCGGCCATCCGGAGGCGGCCCGGCTCATGGCGGTCCTGGTCGAACGCGGCATCACCGGTGACGTGCGGCCGCCGAACCTGCTGCGCTTCGGCCTGAACGGCCTCTACGTCTCGCACGCGGACGTCCTGACCACCGTCCTGGCCCTGCGGTCACTGACCTGACGGTCCTGCGCGCCCCGCGGTCACCGGCCCCACGGTGACCGCGGGGCACCGACCTGACGGCACGTCACATCTTCCGGATTGCTGAACTCCCCATCCTCGCCTTGTTGACCTTCGGCGCCGCCCGCTAGCCTGGCGGACATTCCAGCTCAAGATTCACCACTCGAATCGGATGTGGGTTGTGACGGGCGAAGACACAGCGGTTCTGGACTATTCCGCATATCTCGCACTGGACGAACTCATGGCATTGCAGCGGCCGCGCACCGACGTGCCCGACGAGCTGCTTTTCATCGTGGTCCACCAGGCGCACGAGATCTTCTTCAAGCTGATCCTCCATGAATTCGCGGAAATGCAGCGAACGCTGTCCGAGGGCGACAGCGGCGGCTCGTTGCGCCGGCTGAACCGGCTGCTCGCCGTCTTCCGGGCCGTGGTCGGTCACGTCGGCCTGATCGAGACGATGACGGCCGACCAGTTCAACGCGTTCCGGTCGGTGCTGAACGGCAGCGGTTTCCAGTCGGCGCAGTTCCGCGAGATCGAGGCGGTGCTCGGCCGGCGCGGGGACGCGATGGTCAGCCAGTACCCGCAGCACAGTGCCGAGCGGACCGCCATCACCGCGGCCATGACCCGGCCGCCGGTGTTCGACTCCGTCCTGCGCTACCTGGCGCAGCACGACTACCCGGTGCCGCAGGACCGCCTGCACCGGGACGTCTCGCTGCCCCAGGAGCCCTCGGAGGCGGTGCAGTCGGTGCTGCTGCGGGTCTACCGCGACGACGGCGTGGCGGCGCAGCTGTGCGAGCGGCTGCTCGACCTCGACGAACTCATCCAGGAGTGGCGCTACCGGCACGCCAAGATGGCCGAACGGATCATCGGTGCCAAGCCCGGCACGGGGGGATCCGCCGGTGCCGCGTACCTGCGCGGCACCCTGCACCAGCCGGTGTTCCCGGACCTCTGGGCGATCCGCAGCGAGATGTGAGACCGATCCCCGATCCACCTCACGGCGGCCATCCCGCCACTATTCCACGAGGTGTGGCATGTACCTATCGGAACACAAGTCCCCGTCCGTCCGAACCGAAGGCCGAGCCCCGGCCGGCCCGACCGCCGAGTGGCCGCAGCACACCGGCGTGGCGGGAATCAGCCTCCGCGGAGCCCGCCCGAGCGACCGACCGGATCCCGCGGCGGCTCTGGCCCGCCTCGCCGAGTGGACCGCCGGGCTGGAGACCGACGGCGAGCGCGGGTCACCGGAGAGCTTCCCGTTCAAGGAGATCCTCGACCACTTCCAGACCACGGGACGGAACTACGCCTCCCCCGAACTGGTCGACGCCTTACGCGGGTTGGAGCGGAGGCTGGCCGAAACGGCGCTGCCGGACCACCGGCTGCCGCCCGACCGGCGGCTGCTCCTCGACTGGCTGCCGAGCACCTTCGACCAGGACGACGGCGACTACGACTCCTACCTCCTCGTGCCGATGCTCGAACGGCTGGCCGCCGCCGACGGCGAGTCGCAGACCGACCCGGGCCTCGACACCCAGATCCGCGTCCTGCTGGCCGACCTCCTGCTCGCCGAGAGCGAGGCCCTGGCGGTGACGCCGGACGCGCACTGGCAGCGGGTGCGGACCCACGCGGTCGCCCAGGCCCTGGCGCGGGTGGCCGAACTGGCGCCGGGGGCACGCGGGGGCGTGGTGCCGCCGGCGCGGTTCGTCCGGACGCTCGACCGGGACGACCCGGCGCTGGCCGCGCTCGGCCGGCGGCTCGCGCAGGCGGCGCTGGACGCGACGCCGGAGGCCGTCCGGCAGGCGGCCGAGATCTCGATGCTCCCGTCCACGCCCGTCCACGACGAGTTGATGTTCGTGCGCAGCGTGCAGCTCTTCGAACTGGTCTACCGGCGGACGTACCGGTGCCTGGAGCGGGCGCTGACGGCGCTGCGGGCCGCGGACCTCAGCACCGCGGTCGCCGAACTCGAGGCCGCGGCCGAGCGGGTGGAGAGCACCCCGATCCTCTACCGGGTGCTCACCACGATGTCCCGCGAGGGCTTCGCGATCATCCGCGCGCACACCGAGGGGCGCAGCGCCATCCAGTCCCGCGCCTACCGGCAGGTGGAGCGGATCACCGCGCCGCGGCCCCGTACGGCGACCGACGACAAGGTCGCCCGGGTCGAGGTGCCGAGCCCCACCCTCCAGGAGGTCTTCCAGGAGCTGGCACCGGTGCTCGGGGAGCCCGCGCTGGAGCCGGTGGCCGCGGCGATGGCCCGGCTCGACGACAGCTGGCGCGCCATGAAGCGGACCCACTGGGGGATCACCCGGAAGATCATCAAGGACTCCCCCGGCACCGGTGGCACCACCGGTGCCGACTACCTGAAGGCCACCGCCGCGATACCACTCTTCCCGGACCTGCGGGGCGCGGGGGAACGCACCCGCGACCACGACCGGAGACCGCCGCGACCGACGGAGAACACCATGCCCGACCCCGAGGACCAGAACAGCCTGCTGCGCCGGAAGATCATGGGGTACATCGTCTCCCAGGCGATCTTCGCCGTCACCGAACTCAAGGTGGTCGAGAGCCTCGGCGAGGAGGCCGTCCCGGCCGCGGAGCTGGCCCGCAGGGTCGGCGCCGACCCGGACGCCCTGCACCGCTTCCTGCGGGTCCTCACCGCCGAGGGGCTCTTCGTGGAGCAGCCCGCCGGCACCTTCGCCGTCACCCCGCTCGGCGCGCTGCTGCACCGCGACGCGCCCGGCTCGCTGCACCACCTCGCCTCGCTGATGGCCGGCGAGGCGTACCAGGCGTGGACGGCGGCCGGCCACTCGCTGCGCACCGGCCGCGCGGCCTTCGATACCGTCTTCGGCAAGCCCATGTTCGACTGGCTCGGCGACCACCCCGCGGAGCTGGCCGCCTTCAACGAGGGCCAGGCCGGGCTGGTGACGCTGCGGCTGCTGCCCCTGCTCGACCGGGACTGGAGCGGGGTCGGCACGGTCGTCGACGTCGGCGGCGGCAACGGCACGCTGCTGGGCACCCTGCTGTCCCGGCACCGGGAGCTGCGCGGGGTGCTGTTCGACCTGCCGAAGGTGGCGGACGAGGCGCTGTCCGGGCTCGGCGGGGGCGAACTGCGGGAGCGCTGCCGGGTGGTGGGCGGCGACTTCTTCGACGAGGTCCCGTCCGGGGGCGACGTCTACGTCCTGGCGCAGATCCTGCACGACTGGTCCGACGACCGGGCCGTGGAGATCCTGCGCAGCTGTCACCGGGCCATGGGGCCGGGGGCCAGGCTGCTCATCCTCGAACAGGTGATCCCGGACGACTCCCGGCCGCACCCCGCGAAGCTGCTCGACCTGCACATGCTGGTGCTGCTCGGGGGACGCGAGCGCAGCGAGAGCTCCTGGCGGCGGCTGCTCACCGAGAGCGGGTTCGAGTTCGTCGGGATCGACCGCTCGGCGAGGTCGTCGCTGATCGAGGCCCGTCCGGCGGAGGTTCCGGCGGTCGTCGGTGCGGCCGCCCGGCACGACGAGCCGGGGGGCGGGAATGGGAGCGCTGCCGGCGCGTAGTCAGCCGGTCGCCGGCCGGGCGGTGCCCGGCTGGCAGCGGCTGATCGAGCAGCTCCTGGACGGCCGGGACCTCTCGGCCGAGGACATCGCCTGGGTGATGGGCCGCGTCATGTCCGGTGCCGCGGCCCCGGCCCAGGTCGCGGGCTTCCTGGTGGCGCTGCGCGCGAAGGGCGAGACCCCGGCCGAGGTCGGCGCGTTGGCCGACACGACGCTCGGCTACGCCCGTCCGGTCCGGCTCGCCGCCCGTGCCCTCGACATCGTGGGCACGGGCGGCGACCGGTCCGACTCGGTGAACATCTCGACCATGGCGGCGCTGGTGGCCGCCGCGGCCGGCGCCACCGTCGCCAAGGTGGGCAATCGCAGCGCTACGTCCAGGTCCGGCTCGGCGGACGTGCTGGAGCGGCTCGGGGTCGCCGTCGACCTGGAACCGGAGGCGGTGGCGGGCTGCGTGGCCGAGATCGGCATCGGGTTCCTGTTCGGTCCGGTGTGCTACCCCGCGCTGCGGCACATCGCCGAGACCCGACGGGCCCTGGGCGTGGCGACGGTCTTCAACCTGCTCGGGCCGCTGCTCAATCCGGCCCGGCCGTCGCACGCCCTGGTCGGCTGCGCCTTCCCGGAGCGGACCGGGCTGCTGGCCGAGGTGTTCGCCCGGCGCGGCGCGACCGTGCTGCTGGTCCGCGGCGACGACGGCCTGGACGAACTCACCACCACGACCACCAGCCGGGTCTGGCTGGTCCAGGGCGGCACGGTGACCGAGCGCACGCTCGACCCGGTCGCGCTGGGCATCCCCCGGGCCCGGCCGCGGGACCTGCGGGGCGGGGACACGGCGGCCAACGCGGAGACGGTCCGCCGGCTGGTCCGCGGCGAACGCGGCGCGGTGCGGGACGCGGTGCTGCTCAACGCGGCCGCGGCCCTGGCCGCGTACACGGGCTTCACCGGATCCCTGGAGGAGGACCTCGCCTCCGGGCTGGCGCGGGCCGCCCGGGCGGTCGACTCGGGAGCGGCGGCGGACCTGCTGGCGCGCTGGGTCAAGGTCTCCGACCGGATCCGTCACAGCACGACGGAAGAAGTCCGTCGCACCGGGGCCGACCACAATGTGGTGGCACCGACCCGAGAGGAGGATCATGAACAGCCTGAGCCTGTATGACGTACTCGCCACCGCACGCCGGGACCGCCGGCCGGCCCTGATGGTCGACGTCAAGTGCCGGTCCCCACGGGACGGGGAGCTGATCTCCGACGAGCAGCTCGAGCCCTACGTCCGGGTGCTGCTCGACGGCGGCGCGGACGCGCTCTCGACCCCCACCGACCCCGACTTCTTCGGCGGCAGCATCCCGATCGCCCGGAGGATCCGCCGGGTGGCGGGGGTTCCGCTGATGCGCAAGGAGTTCTTCCGCACGGTGGACCAGATGGACGAGTCGCACGAGGCGGGTTTCGACGCGGTGCAGATCTCGCTGAGCACGGTCCCCGATCCGGAGCTCTTCGGCGCGATGAAGAGCCGCGCGGAGCGCCTCGGGCTGGAGGTCGTGGTCGGCGTCCACAACGCCGAGCAGCTGGAGCGGGCGATCGAGCTCGGCGCGGTCGCCGTGGGCATCAACAACCGGGACATCACGGCACTCGAACTCGACGACGGCACCGTCAGCCTCAGCGAGAAGCTGATCGCCGGCTGCCCGGACGACCTCCTGGTCATCTCCGAGAGCGCCTTCCACTCCGAGGCGGACGTGTCCCGGGCCGCGAACGCCGGGGCCCACTGCATCCTCGTCGGGACGGCCATCGCCAAGAGCGACGACCCGGCGGCCACCGTCCGGTCGCTGCGGGACGCGGCGAGGGCCTAGGAGGTGTCCGACGATCTCCCACCGGCCTCGTCCGGCGGTCCCGGCGACCGGCTCGGACGCTGCCTGGACCGGTTGGCCGCCGCACGGCAGCGGGCCCTGGCGATCTACCTGACGCTGGGTGACCCGCTGACCGGCGACCGGCCGGACCTGGCCCTGGCGGCGGTCGACGCGGGCGCGGACATGCTCGAGTTCGGCATCCCGACTCCGGGCGCCCGCCCGCGCGGTGCGGAGATCGCGCGCTCCTTCGAACGCGCCCGCGGGGCGGACCAGGAGCAACTCTGGGAGTGGCTGGGCGAGTTGCGCCGGGCCGCGGCGGACCTCCCGGTGCTGCTCCTGGTGTACCCGCAGACCGTCGCCGACCTCGGCTGGGACCTGCTCCTCGCGCGGTCGGCCGCGGCCGGGGCGGACGCGCTGGTGCTCGCCCGCCCGGACGGGCCCGAGGACCTGGAGCGGGTCGCGGCGGCCGGCCTCAGCGCCGTCCCCGGGATCGCTCCGGCCGCCGACCCGGCGCGGGTCCGGCAGCTGGAGTCGGCGGCCGCCCACCTGACGTACCGGAACCTGGCCGACCGCACCGGGGCGGACCTCGACCTCGACGAGGCCACCCGCCTCACCCGGCGGCTCGGCGCGACGGCCGCCCGGCCGTTCCTGGTCGGCTTCGGCATCCGCGACGAGCGGCAGATCCGGGCCCTCGCCCCGGACGCGGCCGGCGTGGTGGTCGGGAGCCGGCTGATCAGCGTGCTGTCCCGGGCGGCGCCCACGGCCCGCCCGGACGCACTTCGCGAGCACATCGGCCGCTGGAAGGCGGCCACCCTCCTTGACGGATCCCCAACGGAACAGTGAGACACATGCGGGTCGACATCATCGGCGGCGGTCCCGGCGGGCTCTTCCTCGCCGTACTCCTGCGCCGGTACGAAATCGCGGACGACGTACGGGTCTTCGAGCGCAACGGGCCGGAGACGACGTACGGCTGGGGGGTCGTCTTCCCGGAGGGCGCGCTGGACGAACTGGGGCGGGTGGACCCGGCGACGCACGCCGCGATCGTCGCCGCCGGCACCACCTGGACCCCGGTGGACGTCCGGTACCGCTCCTCCCGGCTGCTGGTGAACGGCAACCGCTTCCACGGCGTCCCCCGGGCCGCCCTGCTCGCCATCCTGCGCGACGCCGCCACCGGGCTCGGCGCGCGGGTGCACCACCACCACCGGGTGGAGAGCCTCGACGACCACTCCGGGGCCGACCTCGTGGTCGGTGCCGACGGCGTGAACTCGGTGGTCCGGCGGGCCCACGAGGACGTCTTCCGGCCGGAGTTCGAACAGTCGGCGTTCCGCTACGTCTGGTACGGGGTCGACAAGGTCTTCCCCTACTTCACCTACATCTTCCGCGACACCGAGTGGGGCCGCTTCCACGGGTACTGCTACCCGTCGGGGCAGCCCTGGAGCTCGATGATCATCCACGTCTCCGAGGAGACCTGGCAGCGGGCCGGGTTCCCGGAGCTGGACGAGAAGGAGTCGGTGCGCCGCTGCGAGGAGATCTTCGCCGCGGACCTCGACGGACGGCCGATCCGGTCCAACGGCGCGCCCTGGGCCAACTTCCGGCAGCTCAGCTGCGCCACCTGGCACCACCGCGACGTGGTCCTGATCGGCGACGCGGCCCACACCGCGCACTGGTCGATCGGATCGGGCACCCGGCTCGCGATCGAGGACGCCATCGTGCTGGCCGACGAACTGCGGGCACGGTCAGGAAGCCTCACCGACGCCCTGGCCCGCTTCGAGCGGGCCCGGATGCCACGGGTCGAGAAGTTCCAGCAGGCGGCGCGCAGGTCCGAGCGCTACTTCGAGAACCTGCACCGCTACACCGACTACGAGCCGACCCAGTTCGCGTACCAGCTGGTGGCCCGGTCCTGGCGGATCACCCACGCCGACATCGCGGCCCGCGACCCCGAGTTCTCGGCCCGCTTCGACGGCTGGTTCCACAGCCGGGCGACCGGACGGCAGACGCAGCTGGCGCCGCCGCCGGCGTTCGCCCCGCTGCGGATCGGCGGGCTGCACCTGGAGAACCGCCTGGTCAGCGAGGCCGGGACGCCAGGGACGCTCGGCAGCGCCCTGGTGCTCGGCCCGGAACCCGGCCCGGTGGACGGGGCCGCCGCGCCGACCTGCCGCCGGCTCCCCCTGGCGGACGACCCGGGGAGCTACCGGCAGCTCGCCCGGCAGGCCGTCGACGACGGCTGCGCGATGCTGCTGCTCGACCTCCACGCCGAGCCGTGGCCGGAGCCCGCGGCCGGCCCTCCGGAGCGGGTCCTCGCGGCGCTGGACTCGCTGCGGGCCGCCTGGCCCTCCCCCCGCCCGCTCGCGGTGGCGCTCGGCCCCGACCCGGCCGGCCCGCGGTCCACCGGGTCCGGTCCGCTCGTGGCGCTGGCCCGGCGGCTGGCCGAACACGGCGCGGACCTGCTGCTCCTGGAGGCCCGCGGGGCCGCCGACGAGCCCTCGGACGTCCTCCGACTCGCCGACGCGGTACGCAACGAGGCCGGGATCGCGGTCATGGTGGACGACGCGCTGCGGACCCTCGACCAGGTCCACACCGTGCTCGCGGCCGGCTGGGCCGACCTCTGCGTGCTGCGCCCGGCGCCCACCGAGACCGACGTGGTGTCATGACGCCCCTGCCGACCGACACCCCGTACTGGAACCCGAGAACAGAGACCATGCCGCGCGAGGAACTGGTGCGCTGGCAGTGGCGGAAGCTGCGGCGCGCCCTGGAACACGCCGAGCACTCGCCGTTCTGGCGCGAGCGCCTGCCGAAGGGCATCGCCTCCCTGGAGGAGTACACCGAGCGGGTGCCGCTGGTGTACAAGTCCGACCTGATCGCCGCCCAGCAGGCCGAGCCGGCTCCGTACGGCACGATCCCCTCGACGGATCCGGCCCTGGCCGTCCGCTACCACCAGACCAGCGGCACCAGCGGCAACCCGCCGTTCCGCACCTTCGACACGGCGCGCGACTGGACCTGGGCCGTCGACATGTGGTGCACGGCCCTGTACGGCGCGGGCGTGCGGGCCGGGCAGCGGGGCTGCGTCGCCTTCGGGTACGGCCTGTTCATGGGCTACTGGGGCATGCACTACGCCCTGGAGCGGATGGGCAGCATGGTCGTCCCGGTCGGTTCGATGGACTCCCGCAGCCGGGTGCGGCTGCTGGTCGACCAGCGGATCGACGTCCTGGGCTGCACGCCCACCTACGCGATGAGGCTCGTGGAGACGGCCCGGGAGATGGGCGTCGACCTGGCCGCGGAGGCGAACGTGCGGATCGTGGTGACCGGCGCCGAACCGCGCCCGGACTCGACCGCGCGCGCGATCGCCGACGCCTTCGGCGCCCGGGTGTACAACTTCGCCGGGATGACGGAACTCGCCACCGTCTTCATGTTCGAGTGCCCGGCGAGGGCGGGCAGCTGCCACATCATCGAGCCCGGGGTGATCGAGGAGGTCCTGCACCCGGTCACCCGCGAGCCGGTCGGCTACGGCGAGCAGGGCATCCGCGTGATGACGGCGCTCGGCCGCGAGGGCATCCAGATCTTCCGGTACTGGACCGACGACCTCGTGGTGAAGCGGCCGTGGCACGAGTGCGGCTGCGGCCGGAGCTGGGACTGGTACGACGGCGGCATCCTCGGCCGGACCGACGACATGCGCAAGATCCGCGGCATCTCGGTCACCCCGGTGATGATCGAGGACATCATGCGCGGCTTCGACCAGGTCAGCGAGTACCAGACGGTCCTGCGGACGGTGCGCGGGCTCGACACCGTCGTCGTCCGGGTCGAACCGCGGCCCGCACCGGGCGCGCGCCGCTCCGACCAGGCCGAGCTCTGCGCACGCATCGGCGCCGAGATGAAGCGCCAGCTCGGCCTGCGCCCCGAGGTCGAGCTGGCCGACCCCGGCAGCCTCCCCCGATTCGAAGTGAAGGCAGCGCGATTCCATGACGAACGAGCCGGTTGACCACTCCCCCGCCGCCGCGGCCCGGCTCTCGCCCGAGGAGGAGGGGCAGCTGCGCGACTGCTACCGCGTGCTGCACGGGCTGGCGGCCGACTGCCGGGTGCCCTCCGTGCGGGCCGCGGCCCGGGCCGCCGTCGCCGAGCTGCACGCCGCTCTCGACGGGCAGGCGCTGGACTTCGAGTTCTACAGCCACCGCTGGACCGGCTGACCGCCGCCGCCCGGGTGAACCGAAAAAAATCTTCGAGCACCCGGCGGGCCGATGTCGAGATCCCGACGACGGCACCGATGTCTCATGTGAGCGGTGCCCGTGGGGCGCCGGATCCACAGAGCGAAAGTCGAAAGGGCATGAGCATCATGCAGAAGATCGTCCAGCAGGCCATCGACGAGATGGTGGAGTCCGGCGCCGAGCAGGGGATCCAGGTCGCGGTGTACCAGCACGGCGAGCTGGTCGTGGACGCGGTGGCGGGCGTCGCCGACGCCGACAGCGGCCGTCCGGTCACCTCGGACATCCCGTTCTACAGCGCCTCGACCGGCAAGGGTGTCACCGCGACGGTGGTGCACGTCCTCGCCGAGCGCGGCGCCCTTGACTACGACACCCCGATCGTCGAGCTGTGGCCGGAGTTCGGCGCCCACGGCAAGGACAAGGCGACCGTGCGCCACGCGCTGACCCACTCGGTCGGCGTCCCGGCGGTGCCGTCCGACCTCACCATCCCGGACCTGGCCGACTGGGACCGGATGGTCGGTCTGCTCGCCGACGCCGAGCCGTGGTGGGAGCCCGGCACCAAGACCGGTTACCACGCGATGACCTGGGGCTTCGTGATGGGCGAGATCGTCCGCCGGGCCACCGGCAAGCCGATCTCCCAGGTGCTCAAGGAGGAGGTGACCGGTCCGCTCGGCATCGCGGACGAGCTGTTCTTCGGCGTCCCGGAGTCCGAGCTCGGCCGGCTCGCCCGGCTGGAGGACGCGCCCGGCACCGCCGAGATGCTGGCCGCGATGCCCGCCGACCTGCCGCTGTTCAAGGCCACCCCGGCGGCCGTGACCCCGAGCGCCGACTACGGCAACCACCCGCTGGTGCTCGGCTCGGACATCCCCTCCGGCGGCACGATGTCCGCCCGCGCCGTGGCCCGGATGTACGCCGCCCTGCTCGGCGAGGTCGACGGCGTCCGGCTGATCTCGGACGAGCGGCTGCGCGAGGTCACGGCCGTGGCCACCGCCGACGTCGACCAGATGATCGGCTTCCCGATGCCGCGCGCGCTGGGCTACAACCTGGGCCGGCCGGGTGCCAACCCGCAGGACACGCTCACCACGTTCGGCATGCCCGGCATGGGTGGCAGCACGGCCTACGCCGACACCGAGACCGGCATCGCCTTCGCGCTGACGAAGAACCGGTTCTTCCCCGGTCCCGCCTCCGCCGTCGACCAGCTCAGCGAGCTGGTCGCGCAGCACGCCGCCGCCAACTGAGACCTCTGGTCGGGCCGGGCCGCCACCTCGGCGGCCCGGCCCTTGACGGCTCCCTAACACCGGAACACAGTCACCAGAGGGGGACACACGCATGGCAGTGACAGAGAGATCCGTCGGCCTCGCCGGGGGGGCACCGAAGACGAAGAGGGTTCCGACCCTCGAAGGGCTGCGCGGACTGGCCGCCGTCGGCGTGCTCGCGTACCACGTCGCGTACGAGGCCAACGTCAGCCACTCGATGGCCGAGCCGGGGCATGACCTGTGGAGCGTGCTGGCCAACGGCCTGGAGGTGTGCCTGTCGCCCTTCTTCGTGCTGTCGGGCCTCCTGCTGTTCCGCCCGTTCGCGCGCGCCACGATATCCGGGACCCGGCGACCCGCGACGCTCCCGTTCCTCTGGAAGCGGGCGCTGCGGATCGTGCCGGGCTACTGGGCGATGGTCCTGGCCGTCCTGCTGCTGATCGACTTCGACAACATCGACGGACCCTGGTACGTGCTCAAGCCGTTCCTGATGGTGCACTTCGTGCTGACCAGGAACCCGATGGACTGGATCGCCGGCCTGGAGCCGACCTGGACGGTCCCCACGGAACTGGTGTTCTACCTGAGCCTGCCGCTCATCGGCTGGCTCGTCCAGAAGTACGCGTCCCGCGCCGCCGACCCGAGCCGCCGGGCCCGCCGGATCGCCCTGCCGCTGGCCCTGGTCGCGCTGGCCAGCCTGGGCTGGACCACCTTCGCGTACCTGCCCGCCATGAAGGCCGACGTCTTCTACTACTCCTTCTTCCCCTTCGGCTCCTTCAGCTTCTTCGCCGGAGGCATGGCGCTCGCGGCCCTGCTGGCCTACGCCGAGACGACGTCCCAACCGCCCGCCCTCTTCCGGATGGTGGCCGCGCGGCCCAACCTGTGCTGGCTCGGCGCGGGCGTGGTGTTCCTGCTCAACATCCCCAAGCCCTTCGGCATCCCGGGAACCGGCACCTACGGCGCCCTGGCGCAGGAGCTGACCGTCCAGGTCCTCACCATCCTCTTCGCAATGCTGGTGGTGCTGCCGCTGACCGTCCCCGGCGTCAGCTCGCGGCTGATGGACGGCGTGCTCGGCAACCCGCCGGTGCGCTTCCTCGGGCGGATGTCGTACGGCATCTACCTCTGGCACCTGCCGATGATCCACGCCTGGTTCAAGAACGGAAGCATCTTCGACAACCACGCCATGCCGGTCGGCGCGTTCGTCGGCAAGGCGGGCTTCTGGGAGCTGCTGGTCTTCGTCCTCGCGGGCAGCGTGCTGTTCGCGACGGTGAGCCACTACCTCATCGAGCGCCCCGCCGAGCGGCTGCGCGACCTGGTGGGGTCCGGCAAATGACCGAGACGGGGACATCCGGGCCACAGGGGCCGATGCGCTACGCGGACGTGCCGTCGCGGCTCAACGTCGCCGACTGGTTCGTCGACCGCAACGACGGCGAGCGCACCGCGCTGATCACCGACACCGGGCACACCACCTACGCCCAACTGGGCGCGCTGGCCAACCGGGTGGGCAACCTGCTGCGCGGCCTGGGCATCGGGCGCGGCGACCGCGTGATGATGGCGCTGAGCGACGGCGTCGAGTACGTGGCGGCCTGGTACGGCGTGCAGAAGATCGGTGCCGTCACCGCGGAGGTCTACAGCTACCTCCACCCGAAGGACTACCGGTACTACCTGGACTACGTGAAGCCGTCGCTCACGCTGGTCGACCGGGCGACGGTGGCCGCCCTGCGCGAGGCCGGGGAGCGCAACCTCCTGGTGATGGGCCTGGCGCCGGAGGAGCTGCTCGAGGGCGAGCTGCACTACGAGACGCTGCTCGCCGGGCAGTCGGACGAGCTGGCCGCGGTGGAGGTCGACCGGGACGACATCGTCATGTGGAAGTTCACCACGGGCAGCACGGGCGCGCCCAAGGCCGTCCTGGTGCCGGCCCGCAGCCCGGTGCTGAGCTTCGACTGGTACGCCCGCGGCGTCCTCGGCCTGCGCCCGGACGACGTCGTGCTGCCGGTGCCGAAACTGTTCTTCGGCTACTCGCGGGACACGGCGGTGCTGTTCCCGTTCGGCGTCGGCGCCGCCGGGGTCGTCTTCCCGGAGCGCAGCACGCCGGAGCGGATCTTCGACCTGATCGAGCGGCACCGGCCGACCGTCCTGGTCAACGTGCCGACCATGATCAAGGCGATGGTCGACCACCCCGACGCCCGCACCCGGGACCTGAGTTCGCTCCGGCTCTGCATCTCGGCCGGCGAGGCGCTTCCGGGCGAGCTGCACCGCAGGTGGCTGGACACCTTCGGCGTCGAGGTGACCGACAGCATCGGCTCCTGCGAGGTCTACCACGCCTACATCTCGAACCGGCCCGGCGAGGCCCGGATCGGAAGCCTGGGCAAGGAGGTGCCGGGGTACCGGGTGAAGGTGGTCGACGACCACGGCGAACCGCTGCCCGACGGCGAGCTCGGAGTCCTCCAAGTGGTGGGCGAGACGGCCGCGTTGGGCTACTGGGAGGCGCCGGAGCAGACGGCCGTGACCTTCCCCGCGGAGCACACCGTGCGCACCGGCGACCTCTTCACCCGGGACGAGGAGGGCTTCTTCTACTACCGGGGCCGGGCGGACGACCTGTTGAAGGTCCACGGGGTCTGGGTGGCACCGGTCGAGATCGAGGACTGCCTGCTGAACCACCCGGCCGTGGACCAGTGCGCGGTCGTCGGCTACCAGGAGGACGGCCTCACCCTCACCAGGGCGTACGTGGTCCCCCGCGCCGAGGTCTCGGCCGCCGAGCTGAAGGACTTCGTCCGCGCCCGGATGTCGCCGCAGAAGTACCCGCGGGACGTCCGGTTCGTCGTCACCCTGCCGCTGACCGCCAACGGCAAGGTGGACCGCAAGGCGCTGCAGCGGCTCTGAGCGCCCCTCGGGCAGCACAGCGGTCACCGGCGCGGCAGGCACCACCGCCGCGCCGGTGACCGCTGTTCGTCGTTCCCGGGGCCCGGTGGAGGCGCGGTCGCGGTCCGGCGGCGGCCCGGCGGCGGCCCGGCAGCGGTCCTGCAGCGGCTTCGAGAGAAGTCCGAAGAATCTTGCCCGCGGATGTCGATGACGCGTCGTCGGCTTCGACTACCAAGTGCAGGGCAGAGATGCCGGCTGCTGCGGCCGCCGGGACGGAGTGGACGCCGTCCCGACGGCCGCCCGGCACGCGGCGCCCCGCGGGAGGCCCCGCATGCCTCCCTTCTCGTGTCGTGCGGTGTCCACGGGGCTCCCCGTGCCCGCTCCGGGCCCCCTCCGCGCCTCCCGGCGTCCGCCGCGACCTGCGCGAACGCGTGCTCCCCCGTGATCGTCCGGCCGGTTCGCGGCCCCGCAGCGGTTCTTGACCGTGCTCCGCGCCCCGCTGTTTCATAGCGAGCATCGCCGACCGCGGTTGAGGCCTGCGCACCAACCGCCGCCCGCCGGGCACCAGTCGGCCACCGGACAAACCGTTTCCGTTCAGCTGCCGCCCACGGCTGCACCGCTGACGTCCACGATTCGGAGACCGTCGATCATGCAGTTCCACGAGGAACACCCCTGGCCTGCCACCGACATCCCGCGAGGGGGCTCGGTGGCCATCCTGCACGCACCGGAGAACGGCTGGCTGGCCGGTGCCGAACGCCGCATCCGGCAGCGCCCCACCGCCGTCCACGAGGAGTTCTCGCTGGTCGGCCGGGCGGTCGGCCGGGGGCCCGTCCGGCCGGAGGCCGACCCGCAGGGCCTGGTCTTCGGCACCGTCGACGACCGGGCCAGGGCCCGGCTGCTCACGGTGCTGGCCGAGGTGCTGCCCGCCGGGCTCCTGGAGGAACAGGTCGAGCGGCTCTACCGCCGCGGCGACGACGCCGAACAGCGCGGCGTGCTACGGGCGTTGGCGCTGCTGCCGGCCTCCTGCACGCGGCTCGGACTGGAGCTGGTCGCCGACGGCCTGCGCAGCAGGGACCCGCTGCTGATCGCGGCGGCGATGGGCCCGTTCGCGGCCCTGCACCTCGACCAGACCAGGTGGCGGCACGGCGTGATGACCTGCCTGCTCGCCGGTGTGACGCTATCCGCCGTCGCGGAGCTGGTCCCCCGTACCGACTCCGAACTGCTGCGGATGGCACACGAGTTGGCGCAGCAGCAGCGGGCGGCCGGCCGGGACATCGGCCCCGACCTGCGGGCCCTGCTCGGCATGACCGTGCTGTTGGCGCTCATGCCGCGCCCGCGCGGCGGCCTGCGCTGAGGCGGGCCTCAGCGGCCCGGACTCGTCACCGGCCGTTCCGTCACCGGCGGGCTCGTCACTGGTCGTTCCGTCACCGGTCGTTCCGTCACCGGTTGTTCGTCGCCTCGGCGCGGGCCTCCAGGTAGCGGCGTTCGGGAAGGCTGCCGGTCTGCCGGGCGGCCTCGCGGTAGCTCTCCCGGGCCGCCGCCGGATCGCCGTTCAGCTCCTGGAGATGGGCGCGGACGGCGGCGAGCCGGTGGTGGCCCGCGAGCCGGCCGTCGGCCTCCAGGGTCGCGAGCATCTCGAGCCCGGCCGCCGGGCCGTCGACCATCGCGCGGGCGACCGCGTGGTTGAGCGTCACCATCGGGCCGGGGGACATCCGCTCCAGCACCTCGTACAGAGCCGTGATCTGCGGCCAGTCGGTGTCCTCGGCGCGCGCGGCCTCGCCGTGCACGGCCGCGATCGCCGCCTGTACCTGGTACGGCCCGGTCACCATCCGCGGGAGCGTCTCGGCGATCAGCGCCAGCCCCTCCTTGAGCGCGGCCTGGTCCCAGCGGGAGCGGTCCTGCTCGGCGAGCGGGACGAGGCTGCCGTCGGGCCGGGTGCGGGCCGGGCGGCGGGCATCGGTCAGCAGCATCAGCGCCAGCAGGCCCGCGACCTCGCCCTCCCCGGGCAGCAGCCGGTGCAGTTCACGGTTGAGCCGGATCGCCTCGCGGGCCAGTTCGGGGTGCAGGAGGTCGGGGCCGCTGGTGGTGGTGTAGCCCTCGTTGAAGATCAGGTAGAGCACCTGGAGCACGACCGCCAGGCGTTCCTCGCGCTCGCTCTGCGGAGGCATCCGGAACGACGAGCCGGTGGCCTTGATCCGCTGCTTGGCCCGGCTGATCCGCTGGGCCATGGTCGCCTCGGGGACCAGGAAGGCGTGCGCGATCTGGGCGGTGGTCAGACCCCCGACGGCCCGCAGGGTGAGGGCGACCTGCGAGCCGGGCGTGAGCGAGGGGTGGCAGCACAGGAAGAGCAGGGTGAGCATGTCGTCGTGCTCGGCCGCCTTGGGCTCCTCGCCGGGGCCGGGCGTCACCGTCTCGTCGGTCGGGGTGAGCGCGGCGACGGTGGCCTCACGGCGCTGGCGGGCCTGCTCGCTGCGCAGCCCGTCGATCACCCGGCGGGCGGCCACGGTGATCAGCCACGCCCGGGGGTTGTTGGGGACGCCCTGGTCGGGCCACTGGACGGTCGCCGCCAGCAGGGCGTCCTGGACGGCGTCCTCACAGGCGTCGAAGTGTCCGTAGCGGCGGACGACCGCGCCGAGGACCTGCGGTGCCAGCGATCGGAGCAGGCCCTCGACCCGGGCGTCACGGTTCATCGGCTCAACTCTCCGCATCTGCTTCGAAGACGACCTGGCGGACCTCGATGCCGGTGTACCGGGCATCGGGGATCTGGCCGGCCAGTTCGACTGCGCGCTCCCTGGACGCACAGTCGACCAGGTAGTAGCCGGCCAGGAACTCCTTGGTGTCCGTGTACGGGCCGTCGGTCACCGCGGGCCGCCCGTTGCGGACTCTGACCGTGGTGCTGGCGGACGGATCGGCGAGGGCCTGGGTCGTCACCATCTCACCGGAGTCGAGGATCTTCTGCTGGAACGTGGCATGCCCGGAGTAGACCTCGTTCCGCTCCCGCTCCGGCAGACCGTCCCAGATGACCGGGTTCATATGGATCAGAAGCATGTATTTCATACCATCATTCCTTGGTCCTTCGCGCGGTCGGCTGGTGCTCTGCACCTGAGACGTCGCCGCAGGCGGCCCGCCCTCGACATCCAAGCCGAGATGACGCCGCTGCGCCCGAGTTTCCGCCGGAGATGTCGAGACCTTGTCGCCGGGTCCGACGTACCGGTGTGACGGCACCCGCGGATGCCGAGTGCCCCGAGAACGCGGAAGGACCCCCGTAATGAGCGACACCACGTCCCCCGGCGAGGCCGCACCCCGGGCCGGACGGCGAGAGTGGACCGGACTCGCCGTCCTCGCCCTGCCCACCCTGTTGGTCTCGATCGACGTCTTCGTCATGCTGCTGGCCCTGCCCAGCCTGTCGGAGGACCTGCACGCCAGCGGTGTGCAGCAGCTGTGGATCACCGACATCTACTCGTTCATGCTGGCCGGCCTGCTCGTCACCATGGGGTCGCTCGGCGACCGCATCGGACGGCGCCGGCTGCTGCTGATCGGTGCCGGCGCCTTCGGCCTCGCCTCCGTCGCCTCCGCGTACGCCGTCAGCCCCGAGATGCTGATCGCCTCGCGCGCCCTGCTCGGCATCGCCGGCGCCACCCTCGCGCCGGGCACCCTCTCGCTGATCACCACCATGTTCCAGGACCCCAAGCAGCGCGGCGCCGCGTTCGGCATCTGGGGCGCGTGCTTCTCGGCCGGCGCCATCATCGGCCCGATCATCGGCGGCACCATGCTCGACCACTTCTGGTGGGGCTCGGCCTTCCTGCTCGGTGTCCCCCCGATGGTGCTGCTGCTCGTGCTCGGCCCGGTCTTCCTGCCCGAGTTCCGCAACCCCGAGGCCGGACGCCTGGACCCGATCAGCGCGCTGGAGTCGATGGCGGCCGTCCTGCTCGCCATCTGGGGACTGAAGGAGATCGCCAAGGACGGCTGGCAGCCGCTGTCGATCGCGGCCGTGCTGGTCGGCATCGGCTTCGGCATCCTCTTCGTCCACCGCCAGCGCAAGCTGCCGAACCCCCTGCTCGACCTGAGCCTGTTCGGCAGCCGCTCCTTCTCCGCGGCCCTGGTCAGCCTGTTCCTCGGCACCATGCTCACCGGCGCGGTGATGTTCTTCGTCACCCAGACGCTGCAGCTGGTGTACGGCCGCGACCCGCTCCACTCGGGCCTGTGGATGCTGCCGGCGATCCTCGCCAACACGATCAGCTTCGGCATCTCCCCCAAGCTCGGCCAGCGTTTCCGCCCGGCGTACGTCATCGGTGGCGGACTGGTCCTCGCCGCGGTCGGCATGCTGGTGATCACCATGGCGGAGCCCGGAACGAGCCCGGTCGTGCTGATCACCGGCTTCGCCGTGGTCTTCCTCGGCTCCGGCCCGATGGTCACCCTCGGCATGGGCCTGGTCATGGGCTCCGCGCCGCAGGAGAAGGCCGGTTCCGCGGGCGCGCTCAACGAGACCAGCGGCCAGCTCGGGTTCGCCCTCGGCATCGCCGCCCTGGGCAGCATCGGCACCGCCGTCTACCGCGGCACCCTCAGCGTTCCGGACGGCCTGCCGGCCGACGCGGTCCGGGCGGCGAAGGACTCCCTCGCCGGCGCGACGGAGGCCGCCGGCTCGCTGTCCGCCCAGGTCGCCGACACCCTCCTCACGCCCGCCCGGGCGGCCTTCGCCTCCGAGCTCCACACCGTGGTGACCATCTCCGGCGTCCTGCTGGTCGCCACCGCCGCCCTGGTCACCTCCCTGCTCCGGCACGTGCCTCCCACCGGCCAGCCGGCGGCCGAGGCCGCCGCCGAGGGCAGCGAGGACTCCGTCCCCGCGACCGGCTGACCGCACCACCCAGCACGACGACCGACGGCTGTGGCCGGGGCTTCGCACCCCGGCCACAGCCGTCGGTCCGTTCCCGGGTACATCCGGCAACTCCCGCCGCCCCGGCGCGACTCGAGGAAGAAGGGCACGACGGTGTCGAATCCCCCCGCCCCCGTTCGACGTAGGGGCCGGCGGCGCCGCCCGGCGCCGCCCGGTGCCGCGTACCGGCCGAGAGACCGGGCGGCACCGTCCGAGCGTTCTCCACCCCGGAGAAAGGGACTGCCGTGAAATCCCAGTTACCCGTCCCTGCGATGACGCTGCCGTCGCTGGAGGGCCTGCGGGCCGTCGCCGTCGTCTTCGTCTTCGCCAACCACGCGCTCCTGCTCCCCGTGTTCTCGGACCCCGCCGCCCACTCCGCCTTCAACAGCCTGACGGGCAACGGGCGGGTCGGCTTCCTCGCGGTCTCGGTCTTCTTCGTCCTCAGCGGGTTCGTGCTGACCTGGTCCGCCAGACCGGGCCGCAGAACCGTCGACTTCTGGCGGCGCAGACTGATGCGCATCGGCCCGTCCCACGCCCTGGTCGCGGTCCTCGCCCTGAGCCAGTTCGCCGCCGCGGGCGACACCATCAGATGGGTTCCGGCCATCGCCGGCCTCTTCCTGGTGCAGACCTGGTGGCCCTCCCAGGACCTGATACTGTACCAGTTCAACGGGCCGAGCTGGACCCTCACGGTGGACCTGCTGTGCTACGCCCTGTTCCCGCTGCTGCTCCGGTTCGTCCGGCGGATCGACCGGCGGGCACTGTGGCCCTGGCTGATCGGCCTCGGCGTGACCGCCGCCCTGATCCCGGTGATCAGCCGGCCGCTGCTCTCGGGGTATCCGCCGAGCTTCTACCCCGCGGGGTCCTGGCCCCAGATGTGGGCGCTGTGCTTCTTCCCGCCCGTCCGGACGATCGAGTTCGTGATGGGCATGCTCCTCGCCCGGATCGTCGCCGACGGGCGGTGGCCGAGGATCCGCGTCCTGCCGGCCGTCCTGCTCAACCTCGCCGTCTTCCTGCTGCTGGCCCACCTGCCCGCCGTCTTCATGGTCGCGGCGCTCTACCCCATCCCGGCCGCGCTGCTGATCGGCTCGCTGGCCTCCGGTGACCGCTCCGGCAGGGGCACGATCCTCGACGGGCGCTTCATGATGTGGCTCGGCGAACTGTCCTTCGCCTTCTACATCATCCACATCACCGTGATCTTCGCGGCACACGCGGCGTTCTCGGGCCAGTTCGTGGGCTACGCGGGCCGATACACCCCGACGACGTTCTCCACACCCGTCGCCATCCTGTTCATCCTCGGCCTCTACGCGCTCTGCGTGGCACTTGCCTGGGTGCTGCACAAGACCGTCGAGGTGCCGGCCATGCGCCGCTGGGGCCGGCCACCGGCCCGACGCGCACCCGACCGCACGGACCCGGAGCCCCAGCTCAGGACCTGACCACCCGCCGGCACGGGTGAGAACACGGAAGAGCCGGAAGCCCGGGGGCCGCGAGGGCCCCCGGGCGACCGGTCAGGAAGAGAAACCATCGCTGTAGACGACCGGCCGGAGCTCGATGCCCAGGCCCTCGACCGCGGCGTCCGGGATCATCGCGGCGACCTCCCGGGCGCGCTCCGCGTCCCTGACGTCGATGACGTAGATTCCGCCCATGTACTCCTTGGCCTCGGCGTACGGACCGTCCGTCACCGCGGGCACACCGCCCCGGACGCTCACCACGGCACTCTGGTCGACGCCGGCCAGCGCCAGGGTCCCGACGAACTCGCCGCTCGCCTTGATCTTCTCCATGAACCCGCCGTGCCCTTGGAAGAGGGCGTTGCGCTCCTCCTCCGACATCGCGTCCAGGACCGCGGCGTTCGGGTACATCATGATCAGGTACTTCATGGTTCCGCTCCCTGCGACGTGAGGCGCCTGCTGCGCCCCCCTCCACTACTTCGTCGGCGCCGACGCGCCGCTCTCGACATAGTGGCGAAGAAGTGCCTTCCCTCCCAACCGGATCGCCGACGTCCGCTTCAGGAAGTCGGCGATCCGAAGGCCGAGGGCGGCACGGGGCGGCGGGAGGCCCGCAGGACCCGCAGCAGGGTGCGCGGGTGCATCAGGGACTGCGGGGAGGCCACCAGTCCGGCGATCCGCACCAGTGCGTCGGTCACCCGGGGATCGTGCACCGCCGCCCGCTGGGCCAGCGCGACGTACCGGTTGACCAGGCTGGTCTGGGCGGTCCGCCGGCCCTTGACGCCGGGGTAGCCGAGGTCCGACACCGCGGCGAACTCCCAGGGGGTCTTGATCTCCCGCGCGACCTCGCGGAAGAAGTCCTGGGGGCGCGGCAGCCGGCGCCCCGCGGAGTGCCGCCGCAGCACCAGCGCCTGCAGCGCGGCCGAGGTCATGCCCTGGGCGTAGGCGGGGTTGAAGCTGCAGACCGCGTCGCCCATGACGAGCAGCCCGGCGGGGAAGCGCTCCAGCCGGTTGTAGTCCCTGCGGACGCTGGCCGGGAAGCGGAAGCGCAGCGGTTCGTCGAGGGGTTCGGCGTCGCGGATCGCCTCGTGGATCTCGGGGGCGGGCAGCGAACGGACGAAGGCGTCGAACCCCTCCGGGTCGGTGGGCGGGTGGTCACCCACGATCCCGGTCACCGACAGCTCCACCCGGTTGTCGTCGCCGGGCACCCGGTAGAAGAACCCCCCGCGCGGGTGCGAGGGCGTGGCGGCCGGGATGATGGCGATCTCGCTGCCGAACGGGTCCTTCTCCAGCCGGTAGTGGCGGGTGGTGTATGCCAGGTCGATCTCGATCCGCTCCTCGGGGGGCGCCTGGTACCCGAGGTCGGCCAGCCACAGCGGGGTGCGCGAACCGCGACCGGTGGTGTCGACGACCAGGTGGGCGGAGAGCGTCCGCTCCTCGGCCCCGGGGGTGCGCTGCTGCACCCTGACCCCGGTGACCCGGTGCCCGGAGGCGTCGGTCACCGGGGCGACGACGTCGTGCTCCTCCAGGAACGACACCTCCGGCAGCGCCCGCACCCGCTCGCGCAGGTGGTACTCGAGCACCGGCCGGGTGGCCGGCACGGACGGCAGGCCGGTACGCGCGGGGCGCAGCCGCAGCCCGTTGAAGTACCAGCGGATGTCGCCGCTGAAGTCACCGGGCCGCACCCCTGCGGCGATCAACTCCTCGGTGAGGCCCGGGAACAGCGACTCCATGATCTGGTGGCCCCGGGCGACCAGCCCGTGGGCGTGGTTGCCGTGCGGGACGCCGCGGCGCGGCCCGCGGACCCCGAGGATCTTGTCGCGTTCGACGATCACGACCCTCGGATAGGACTCGGAGAGCACCCTGGCCGCCAGCAGGCCCGCAATGCTTCCGCCGAGAACCACGGCACATTCGTCGGTACGGGTGGCCATGAAGGTCCCCTCTCTACGGATTCAGGACGGGTACGGCGGTCAGTTCCCGGACGGGCGGAACTGGCCGGGAGTGCGGCCCTCGCCGGCCGGGCCGCGGTAGGCCTGGGCGAGGTCGAGCCAGCCGTCGGCGTCCCTGCCCTCGGCCGTCAGGGCGAGGTCGTCGCGGTGGCGGCGGCGGGTCACCAGGAGGCAGAAGTCGACGGCGGGGCCGCTGACGCGCTGCTCGGCGTCGGCGGGGCCGAACTCCCAGCGGGCGCCGGACGGGGCGGTGATCTCGAAGCGGAACTCCGTCGCGGGGGCGGCGAGTCCGCGCGCCTGGTACCCGAAGTCCCAGGTGCGGACGGCGAATTCGACCAGGTAGCGGAGCCGGTCGGTGTGCTCGCGGTGCACCCCGAGCGTGTCGGCGATGTCCTGGCCGTGGCCGAACAGCTCCATCATCCCGGCGGCGGCCAGGACGGGCGCCGGCAGCGGGCGGACCAGCCACGGCACCGGCTGACCGGCCGGGACGGCCGCCAGGGCCTGCTCGGCGGTCCTCCGCTCGGCGTTCCAGCGTTCCAGCAGCTCCTTCGGCGCGCCGGACGCCAGGTAGGGCGCCAGGTAGGGCTTGAGGGACTGCTGCACCGCACCGTCGAAGTCCTGCCCGACGCCCGCGGCCAGCGCCTTGAACGCCTCCGGATCGGCCGCGGCGGTGCCCGCCAGCTTGAAGGTGGCCGCGAGGTGGGCGATCTGGTGGGCGATGGTCCAGCCGGGCGCCGGGGTGGGCCGCGCCCAGTCGGCGTCCGCGAGGTCCGCCACCAGGGCCTCGACGGCGTCGCCGTCCGCCGCCAGTGCGGCTGTCACGTCCTGTGAGTCGGGCATGCCTCTTCCTTCCGTCAGGGGGTCCGGATGCCGACGCCGTCTCGACTCGCTTTGCGGAGCGTCGGATTCGGGGGCCTGCCCAGTATCGGCCGGGCCGAGATCGGCGGGCTTCTCTGCTCGTGCTGTGCGCCCGTGCGCCCCGCGGTCGACCGGCGGGCGGCCCGCGGGCGGCCCGCCGGTCAGTCGGTCGCGGCCGGTCGGTCGGTCGCGGCCGGTCGATCGCCGGTCGGTCGGTCGCGGTCAGTCGGTCGCCGGTTCGAGGCCCGCCAGCGCGAGGCGGTGCCGGCGGCTGATGTACCAGGCGGCCGCGCCGCACAGCAGGGCGAGGGCGGAGACCGCCACCAGGACGGCGGAGGCCGAGGAGACCAGGCTCGCCAGCAGCAGCGGCCCCATCAGGCCGCCCAGCCGGTTGAAGAGGGAAACCCACCCGGTGGTCCGGCCGCGCCGTTCCGGCTCCGCCAGGTCGGCCGCGATCGGGAGGAAGATCGCCGCCATCGAGTTCACCGAGAACAGCGCCGCCACCAGCGCGCCCGCGGCGATCCAGCCCACCTCGGCCACCGCGCCGCTGGCCGTGAGCGCCAACAGCAGCACGGCGGTTGCGGTGGCCAGGCCCGCGGCCATGGAGGTCGGGCCGAAGCGGCGGTAGCCCAGCATCAGGAGCAGGGCGCACGGGATCATCGCGATCGCCGCGACCGTGAGCATCAGGTTCGCGGTGTGCACCGGTACGCCGCCGATCCTGGCCAGGCTCGGCACCCAGGTGGTGAGGCCGAAGGTGAGCAGTCCGATCAGGGTGGCGAAGGCGCGCTGCAGGCCCTGGGTGAGGGCCCGGGAGGACCTGGGCAGGTGCCGGACGGCCGGTGCGTCCGCGGCCGCCGGGGCGGGGGCGGAGACGCGGTTGGGGACGAAGGGGGTGAGTAGGGCCAGCACGGCACCGGTGGGGGCGCCGATCAGCCAGAGGATCCGCCAGCCGAACACCGGCTCCAGCCACAGCGCCGAGCCGGCGGCGACGAGGTAGCCGACCGCGGTGGCGACGACGGAGAGCGCCACCACCACGGAGCCGCGGACCTTTCCGCCGGCGGTCTCGGTGAGCAGGGTGATGAGCAGCGGGGCGAGGCCGCCGACCGCCAGGCCCATCAGGCCGCACATCACCAGGTTCCCCTCGAAGGTGGGCATCGAGCCGCACATGCTGGTGGCGGTGAAGCCGAGGGTGGCGATCAGGTAGGAGCTGCGCCGGCCGATCCGGTCGGTGAGCACGCCGAACAGCAGCGCCCCGGCCGCCGTCCCGGTCAGCCCGCAGACCGCCAGCAGGGAGGCGGTACGGGGATCGAGCCCGTACTCGGCCCGCATGCCGGGGATGACGAAGCCCAGGGTCGAGGTCTTGCTGATGTCGATGGTGAGGGCGGCCGTGCCGATGACGGCGACCAGCAGCCGGCCGCGCCGCGCGGACCCGGAGTCGGCCTCGACGGATTTCGGCCGCCCGCGCAGCGCGGCGCCGGCCACCACGAGCAGCAGTCCGCCGAGGGCGGTGAACATCTCCGGCATGTCCGCCAGTGCCATGCCGTGCAGCTTCCGGCCGTCGTCGGCCGGCATGTGGGCCATCGGCATCGAGGGATCCATGGCGAAGGAATGGTGGAAGGCGAATGCCGAGGAGACCAGCACGATCAGGCTGCCCAGGGAGAGGAGCAGCGTGGCGCCGGTGGTCCGGCCGGGGGCTGTGGTGGACAAGAGCGACCTCCGTTGACCAGGGGTGTGGTGATCGCGCGAGGGCCCTCGACATTTCCCGGCTGTTCTCCGGCCGCCGGTGGGCCCTGGAATGTCGCGCTGAGTGACTGGAAAGCTATGCCCGGCGCGCGAAGGGCTGCTTCTCGCATTGTGCGGGGATCCGAGGGTTGTGGGCGCGAACCGCCCTGGGATAACGGCATTTTGCTTGACTGAAGGAATGAGTCCGCGTCACACGGATCCCAGCACCCGTCCGGCGCTGGTGGACATCGCCGCCCGGCTGCTCGCGGAGGAAGGGCCGCAGGCGCTGTCCGCCCGTCGCATCGCGAGCGAGATCGGCGCCTCCACGATGGCCCTCTACACCCACTTCAACGGAATGCGCGGTCTGGTGCGCGCCATGGTTCACGAAGGGTTCGCCCGGCTCCAGCACTACTTCACCCTGGTGGAGTTCAGCGACGACCCGGTGAGCGACCTGGCATTGCTGGGTCGTGCGTACCGGCTCAATGCGCTGGCCAACCCGCACCTGTACGCGGTGATGTTCGGAGGGTCCTCACTGGCCGGTTTCTCACTGGGCGAGGAGGACCGGCAATACGGCCGCTACACGCTGGCGGGCGTGGCCGAGTGCGCCGCCCGGTGCATCGAGGCCGGCCGGTTCCGGGCGGCGGACGCCGACCTGGTCGCACACCAGATGTGGTCCGCCGTTCACGGTCTCGTCGCTCTGGAGCTCGGCGACTACCTGACCGAGCCCTGGAACGCCGATAGCCTGCTGGAGGCGCAGTTGGTGGGGCTGATGGTCGCCGTCGGCGACACCCGGGAGGCCGCCGTCAACTCGGTGTCGGCCTCCGCGGAGCGGCTCCGGGAGGAGGTGGACTCGGCGGCCGACGCGGATTGAGGGGTGGAACCGCCGTGATCCGGGGAGGACATCCGCGGGCACCGGCCCGGCACGCTCGTCACACCGGTCACTGGCGTCCCGCCCGCCCCGTCCGCACCACCCGGCAGCTACGTCTTCCCCCCTCCGCCACACCTCTTCAATTGCTGCGATATTTCAAACATATACCGGCGAGTATCTCCTCTTCGGCTTTGCCGAATAAGGGCGTGAACACACCGTTGTACTTGTCATGTCCGCCTGCTACGGTCGTCAATCGCAATCGCGAGAACACGCAGTGTCACTGGCGCTTTAACGAAGGGAGCCGGGATACCTCGCACGCTCCGGCAGCCGAATGTCATCCCCCCGATCGGCTGCGTCACGGGACGCAGCGCCGGAGCGAAGTTTCCGTCGTCCACCGGGTACAGCGAGAATCTGGAGTCACCTTGAAACCTGCAATCGAAGAAGCCGTGGCCCGAGCCATCGAGATCATGCACGAGAACATCGGCGAATTACTGACCATAGACGATATGGCAGAGGCTGCCATCTACAGCAAATTCCACTTCTCCCGGGAATTCCAGCGGGTGACCGGGGTCTCGCCGAGACGCTTCCTGTCCGCCATTCGCATCGAGGCCGCCAAGCGCCTGCTCCTCGAGACGGACTGCACCGTGACCGAGATCAGCCACCGCGTCGGCTACAACAGCGTCGGCACCTTCAGCTCACGGTTCGCCAGCAGCGTCGGCACCTCGCCCACGATGTTCCGCCAGTTACGCGGCTTCACCAACCGCATCGAGCTCGACACCCGGCGCTGGAACCAGCCGACGGAACTCGCCACCGTCCGCGGCGAGATCCGGGCGTGCGACGCCGAACGACTCGGCCGCGTCTTCGTCGGACTCTTCCGCACCCGCATCCCCGAGGGCCGGCCGGCCGCCTGCGCCGTGCTCCCCCGCCCCGGTTCCTTCCTGCTCGAACACGTGCCGGCCGGGACCTGGTACCTGCTCGCGCACTCCGTCCCCGCCTCCTGCGAGGAGGTCCTCACCGACGAGGCCTCCGTCGGCTCGGTCGGCCCCATCGAGATCAGGACGAACGTCCCGGTGGACCCCCTCGAACTGCACCTTCGCCCCGTGCGCGCCCTCGACCCACCGGTCCTGCTCGCGCTGCTAGATGTCCGGGCAGCGGCCATCTCCAGGAACAGCGAGCTACGCGAGGCCGGCTGAGCGGGCACCGGGAAACACGGCGACGGCCCGGAACTCCGGCTCCGGGCCGTATGCCTGACGTGCCATCGGGTGAGCGTGGCCGCCACGGGGAACCTCTTGCCGGGTCTCGGACCCAGGATCGGCCCGAGTCGCCGATCCGGGGCTCCGGATCGGCGACTCGGGCGTCTTGGTCGGCGGGGTACGCGTCACCCGGCCGCGGAACCGCGCGGGGCGCTCAGGCCCGTCGCCGTACCGCGATGAACACCGCGCCCAGCACGCACGCGGCGGCGGCGGTGACGTAGGCGAGGTGGTAGCCGGCGAGCTGGTCCTCGGTGGTCGCGGCGACCAGCACCAGCAGCGCCACGCCCACGCTGGCGCCGATCTGCTGGGTCACCACGTTCACCGCCCCGGCGACGGCGTGCTGCCGTTCCGGGACGCCGGAGAGGCCGACGGAGGTCATCGAGGGGAAGTTCAGCCCCTGACCGATGCCGCTGACCACCAGTCCGGGCAGCACGTGCAGCAGGTAGTCGCCGTCCTGCGGCGTGCCCAGCCACAGCCCGGTGCCCACCCCGATCAGGACGAGGCCGACGGCCATCAGCGTCCGCGGGGAGTGCTTGGCGAGCAGCCGGCCGGTGGCGAAGTTGGCCGTGAGGAACACGGCCAGGGACATCGGCACCAGGGCGATGCCGGACTCGAACGGCGAGTAGTGCAGCATCCCCTGGAGGTACAGCGGGGCGAAGAACAGCATCCCGACCGAGCCCGTGTACTGGAGGAACGCCGCCAGGCTCGCCTCCCGCACCGAGTTGGCCCGGAAGAGGCCGAGCGGGAGCACCGGGTCGGCGGTGCGGTGCTCCCGGACGACGAACAGCACCAGGAAGAGCACGGCGGCGGCGAGGACGATCCAAGCCGAGGCGCCGCCGGTGCTGACGCCGACGACGAGCAGGGTGAGGCCGAGCGTGCCGGTGATCGCGCCGGGCAGGTCGAGCCGGCCGCGGTGGCCGGCGCCGTCGGGCAGTCCGACGCGGGTCGCGGCCAGCACCCCGAGCCCGAGCAGCACCGAGAACCACAGCACCGAGCGCCAGCCGAGGAACTCGGTCAGGACGCCGCCCAGCAGCACCCCGCCGCTGAAGCTCGCGGCGCCGACGGCCGCGTACACCCCGAAGGCCCGGTTGCGTGCGGGACCGGCCGGAAAGGCGTCGGTGAGCAGCGCCAGCGCGGCCGGACCCGACAGGGCGGCGCCGATGCCCTGCGCGGCTCTCGCCCCCAGCAGCGTCGCGGTGTTCGGGGCCGCCGCGCCGACCAGCGCGGACACGGTGAACAGCGCGACGCCGACCTCGAACACCCGCCGCCGCCCGAGCACGTCGGCCAGTCGGCCGCCCACCAGCAGGAAGCCGGCGAAGGTGACGGCGTAGGCGGTCATGACCCACTGGAGCGTCGTCTCGTCCAGGTGGAAGCGCTCTCCGACGGACGGCAGAGCGGCGTTGAGCACGCCGAGGCCGCTCACGTCCAGGGCGAGTGCCCCGGCCAGCACGCCGAGTGCCAGTCCCGGCCGGCGGACCGGGGAGGCCGGTGCAGGTCCGGGTAAGGAGTTCTCGGCATCGGTCGACGCCGCGTCAAATTTGTCAACTGCCATGCGGACAGCTTGCATTGGCCGCTCATCCGCTGTCCACTCCACCCCGGCCCGCAAAACGGCACTGAATGGTACCGTCCCAGGAGATCGAATCGGACACTTTGTCGATCAAATTTCGCCACTGCCACAACCGAAGCGCGAAGTGCGCAATCCTGGAGTCGAGAAGCTCCCCACCCGAACGCGCGGATGAACAGCGCTGCCGAAATCCCGGCAGCGAGAATGCGCGACAGCTCCGCCGGCGCGGCACCGTGAGCGCCAGTGAGAATTCCACAGTGAGCCGCTGATCCGCGATCACTCCGGTCACCTCGTAGCACCCCCCGTTCCCCACACGCGTTGGCGAGTCACGCGATCGGCGCTCCGTTTCCTCCCTCCTGCCACGAGAGGAGCAGTGCCGTCCGACCACGAGCGCAGCCATGTCATGTACAGGCCTATGCCTGAGGCTCTCCTTCGTGTCCGAACTCCCCTTGCGTGAAAGAACCGTCAGTCCCCCTCTGCGAACGATCGGCTGTGAAGCTCCAACCGTCCATTCCACCCGCCCTGTCGAGGGAGTCGCCATGCCCCAAGAGCGCGCAGCGCGAGACATATCCGCCGTCACGGATTTCCTGCTATCCCGCTTCGCCGAGCTACTGGACGTCTCCGCGAACTCCGTAGACCGGTGGGCGCCGATGCACCGGTACGGACTGGACTCCCTGAAGTCGGTGAACCTCGCGGCCGCCCTGTCCGAGTTCCTCGGCTGGCAGGTCCCGGCCACCTGGATGTGGCAGTACCCGACCGTCGATGGGCTGGCCCGCGCCCTGGTCGACGGTCCGCGGGCCGCGGAGCCCGCCCGGAGCACCGAACGCCGCTCTCCCACGCACGAGCCGGTCGCGGTCGTGGGCATCGGCTGCCGGTTCCCCGGCGGGCCGGACCCGTCCTCGTTCTGGCGGCTGCTGACCGAGGGCGGCGACGCCGTCGGACCGGTACCGGCCGCGCGCCGCGAGCTGCTGAACGACCGGGTGCGCTGGGGCGGGTTCATCGACGACATCGACCGCTTCGACCCGCTGTTCTTCGGCATCTCGCCCCGCGAGGCCGTCCAGATGGACCCTCAGCAGCGCCTGGTCCTGGAGCTGTCCTGGGAGGCCCTGGAGGACGCCGGCATCGCGCCGCACAGCCTCGTCGGCAGCGACACCGGCGTGTTCATGGCCTCCTGTTGGGGCGACTACGCCGCCCTGGCCCACTACCGCGGCCCCGACAGCCAGATCACCCCGCACACCGCGACCGGCATGCACGACGGCATCATCGCCAACCGCGTCTCCTACGTCCTCGGCCTGCAGGGCCCCAGCATGGCCATCGACTCGGCCTGCGCCGGGTCGCTCGTCTCGGTGCACGTGGGCTGCCAGTCGATCTGGCTGGGCGAGAGCGACCTGGTGCTGGCCGGCGGCGTGAACCTGAGCTTCGTCTCCGACTACTACACCGCCATGGACCAGATGGGGGCGCTCGCCCCGGACGGCCGCTGCAAGTCCTTCGACGCCCGCGCCGACGGCTACGTCCGCGGTGAGGGCGCCGGCGTCGTCGTGCTCGCCCCGCTGAGCGTGGCGCTCGAACGCGACCTGCCGGTGTACTGCCTGATCAAGGGCAGTTCCTCCAACAACGACGGCCCCAGCAACGGCATGACGGCGCCGAACCCCCAGGCCCAGGAGAAGATGCTCCGCACCGCCTACCAGCGGGCCGGCATCGCACCCCACCTCGTCGACTACATCGAGTGCCACGGCTCGGCGACACCGCTCGGCGACCCGATCGAGGCCAACGCCATCGGCGCCGTCCTCGGCGGCGACCGCGCGGAGCCGCTGCGGCTCGGCTCCGTCAAGTCCAACGTCGGTCACCTGGAGGCGGCCGCCGGCATCGTCGGCCTGGTCAAGCTCGCGATGTCGATGCGCAACGGCGTGCTGCCGCCGAGCCTGCACTTCAGCGCGCCGAACCCGCAGATCCTGTTCGACGAGTACAACCTCACCGTCCAGGACCGGCTGGAACCGTGGCCGCGGCGCTCCGACGCCCGCCGCGGCGGCGTCAGCTCGTTCGGGTTCGGCGGCTCGATCTGCCACCTCGCCGTCGAGGAACTGCCGCGCCCCGAGGCCTCGCTGCTCCTGCTGGCCGCGGACTCCCCCGAGGAGCTGGCCGAGCGGGCCCGGGCGGTGCGCGACGCGGACGACCTGCGCGCGCTCTGCCGCCGCACCCCCGGCGACGGCCCGTTCCGGCTCGCCGCCACCGCCCGTGACATGGCCGAGCTCCGCGGCAGCCTGGACGCCTTCGGCAACGGCGCGGACGCTCCCGGACTGAGCGTCGGGGAGGTCGGGAAGGCCGGCCGCAGGCCGCGGGTGGCGTTCCTGTTCTCCGGCAACGGCTCGCAGTGGATCGGCATGGGCCGTCAACTGCTCGCCGGCCAGCCCGTGTTCCGCCGCTCCATGATGAGGTCCGACCGCCGGATGCGGGAGCTGCTGGGCTTCTCGCTGGTCGAGCAGCTGCTCGACCCCGACGGCCGCCTGGACGACATGGACGTCTTCCAGCCGCTGCTGTTCTCCCTCCAGGTCGCGCTCGCCGAGACCTGGCGCTCGCTGGGGCTGGAGCCGGACGTCGTGGTGGGGCAGAGCGTCGGCGAGTTCGCCGCCTCCCACATCGCCGGCGCCCTCGACTTCGAGGACGCCTCCCGGCTGGCCGCCCACCACGGCCGGCTCCTCCAACTGCTGGCCGTGGGCCGCGGCGAGGGCATCGTGGTGATGACCCCCGCGGAGGAGGTGCTGCCGCACCTGACCGGCGGGCTCACCCTCTCCGGCCGCAACGGCCTCGGCTCCACCCTCGTCACCGGCACCCCGCAGGAGATCGACGACCTCGTCCTGCGGCTGACCGAGGCCGGCGTCACCAACCACCGGGTGCGGATGGGCCACGCCCCGCACTCCGCGCTGGTCGACCACGTCCTCGCCCCGCTGAAGGCCGAACTCGACGGCATCCGGCCCCGGTCCACCCGCATCCCGATGATCTCCACCGTCACCGGCGAACTCGTCGACGGCGCGGAGCTCGGGCCGGACTACTGGGCGGACAACCTGCGCCGGGAGATCCGGATGGTCGACGCCCTGACGGCCCTGCGCGACCACGACGTCGACGCGGTGGTCGAGCTCAGCCCGCACCCCCTCCTGCTCAAGTCGGTCTCGGAGATCCTCCCGGCGGCGGCCACCCTGCCCTCCCTGCGGCGCGGCGCCGACGAGGCCGCCACCCTGCTCGGCTCGCTCGGCGCCCTGTACACCGCCGGACTCCCCGTCGCGGCCCACCCGTTCCTGGCCGGCGACCGGGGCCGCCACCTCGCGCCGAGCCCGGGCGACGCCGCCGCCGACGGGCAGCTGCACCTGGTGCCCGTCACCGCCCGGACCGCCGGCGCGCTGGCCGACACCTGCCGCGAGCTGTCCAACCACGTCGAACGCGACCCGGCCCTCCGGGTGTCCGACCTCGCCTACACCCTCTCCGCCCGGCGCAGCCACCACGGCCACCGGATCGCGCTGTTCGCCCGCGACCGGCAGGACGTCCTGGACGGACTCGCCCGGGTCGCCACCGGCCGGCCGCACCCCGACGTCGTCACGGGTACGGTCTCCGGCAACGCCGACCGGCGGGTGGCGCTGGTGTTCTCCGGCGGCGGCACCCAGTGGGTCGGCATGGGCCGCGAGTTGCTGCGCTCCCACGCCGGCTTCCGGGCCCGGATGGCCGCCTGCGACGCCGCCGTCCGCGCGGCCGGCGGGTTCTCGGTGCTCGACCTGCTCGCCGCCCCGGCCGAGGAGGCCAGGTACGAGGAGATGGACTTCCAGCAGCCCGTGCTGTTCGCCCTGCAGGTCTCGCTGGCGCAGGTCTGGCTCGACCTGGGCGTCGAGCCGGCGGCCGTCGTCGGCCACAGCCTGGGCGAGGTCGCGGCCGCCTGCGTGTCCGGCGCGCTGTCCCTGGAGGACGCCGCCCGGGTCGTGGTGGCCCGCTCGCACCTGCTGGAGCGCAAGGCCGCCGAGGGCGCCATGATCTCGGTCGACCTGCCGGAGGAGGAGCTGCGGCCCCGGCTCGCCCCGTACGCCGAGCACGCGGCCGTCGCCGTGGTCAACAGCCCCACCAGCGCCGCGGTCTCCGGCTCGCCCGAGGCCGTCGACGCCCTGGAGGCGGACCTCCTGCGGGACGGGGTCTCCGTCCGGCGGATCCGGGTCGAGCGGCCGGTGCACAGCCCCGGCATGGACCCGCTGCTCGAACCGCTGCGCGCGGGCATCGACGGCATCACCCCGCTGACACCGGGCATCCCCTTCCATTCCACCGCCCTGGCCGACACGGTGAACCCGGTCACCGACGTCGACTACTGGGTGCACAACCTGCGCAACCAGGTCCGGTTCGCCGAGACGATCGGCGCGCTGGTGGACCGGGGCGTCACCACCTTCGTCGAGATCGGCCCGCACGAGACGCTGCGCGGCGCGGTCGAGGAGATCGGGCTGTCCCGCGGCACCGGGGTGCACGCGATCAACTCGCTGCGGCGCGGGGAGAGCGACGTCCGCTGCCTGCTGGGCGCCGTCGCCTCGCTGTACGTCAGGGGGCTGCCGCTGAGCTTCGACTCGCTGTTCGGTGACGACGTCGAGGTGGTGGAGACCCCGCTCGTCCAGTGGCAGAAGGAGCGCTACTGGATCGACACCGAGCCCCGCCGAGAGGCCGTGCCCGCCCCGGCTGCGGCCGTCGGGACCGCGGCGGCGGGCGTGGCCGTCACGGCTCCCGTCGAGGCGCGGCCGGTGGTCGAGAGCCCGGCGGCGGCGGACCGGCCGGTGGCGGAGGTCGTCCTCGCCGAACTCGCCGACGCGCTGGGCGTACCGGTGAGCAGGTTCGACACCGCGGCGGGCCTGCGCGACTTCGGCCTGGACTCGATGCTGGCGATCCGCCTCGTCAACAGGCTGCAGGCGGTACTCGGGCACCGGGTGTCGCCTGTGGTGTTCCTGGACGGGCGCTCCATCACCGAGGTCGTCGCCCACTTCGTCGGGCTCACCGCCGGACCGGCCGCACCCGCTCCGGCACCCGCCGGCTCCCCTGCCATCCCCGCCGTCCCCGCCGTCCCCGTCGTCCCCGCTCCCGTCACGGCTCCCGTCACCGCTCCCGCGGCCCGGCCGGACCGGAGCTTCCTGGCGGACCTCTCCGAACTGGACGCCGAGGAACTGCTGGAGGAACTGGACGCGCGCGGGCTGCTGGAGGCCACCGACGCCCCGGCGCTGGAGCAGCTGCTCGCCGACGGCCTCGGCCTCGAGGTGGCGCCGGCCTCGCACGGCCAGGCCTCGCTGTGGTTCATGCAGATGGTCGCGCCGGACGCCGTGCCGTACAACTTCATGGTGACCGCCCGGATCCGGGCCGCGGTCGACGAGGAAGCCCTGGAGCGCGCCGTCCTGGCCGTGCTGGACCGGCATCCCGCGCTGCGCACCGTCTTCGTGGAGGCGGGCGGCAGCCCGTACCAGGTCATCCTGGACGAGCCGGTGTACGAGTTCCTCGTTGTGGACACCGCCGACCTGGACGACGAACAGGCCCGCGAGGAACTGGCCGGGTACGGGCACGAGCCGCTGGACCTGGACAACGGGCCGCTGGTGCGGATCGTCCTGATGCGGCGCGGCCCCGCCGACCACTACCTGCTGGTGCTCGTCCACCACATCGCCTCGGACGCGGCGTCGGCCGACGTCATGATCCGCGAGATCCAGGAGTACTACGAGGGCGCCGACCCGGCCCGCAGCGCGCCGGTCGCCCCGTACACCGAGTTCGTCGCGTGGGAGCGGCAGTGGCTGGCCGGGCCGGCCGCCGAGGCAGCGCTGGACTGGTGGTCGCGCAAGCTCGCCGACCCGCCCGCCCACCTCGACCTCTCCGACAAGGAGCGGCCGCCGGGCGTCACCTACGAGGGCCGGGACGTCGCGTTCCGCTGGAGCGCCGAGGAGACGCGCCTGCTGCGGGAGTTCGCGGTGCGCGAGGGCGTGTCGGTGAGCACCGTCGTGCTGGCCGGGTTCTTCGCCACGCTCAACCGCGCGGTCGGCACCGAGGACTCGGTGCTCGCCACGGCCATCGCCCAACGGGCCGAACCCGGCTGGGAGTCCGCCATCGGCTACTACCTCAACACCGTGCTGGTGCGGGCGAACCCGACCGCCGACCGCAGCTTCCGCGAGCTGCTGCGCGAGGTCCACGCCTTCTCGCTGGGCCTGCTGGAGCACATGAACTACCCCCTCGACCTGCTGGCCGCCCAGCTGAAGCCGCCGCGCGCGGAGGGCCGCTCCCCGTGGTTCGACGTGGTGGTGAACTGGCTCTCCTCGGACGCCTTCCCGCGCTCCGTGAAGCTCTTCCACGGCGTCGGCGACACGCTCACCCCGGACGGCGCGCTGCCGCTCGAACCCCTCCAGGTCCGCCGGCACCTCGCCAAGTTCGACCTGGAGATCTCGATGGCCGACATCGACGGCCGGGTGGCCGGCCACGTCCAGTTCAAGCCCGCCTACCTGGAGCGGCGGACCGTGACGGCGCTGCTGTCGCTGTACCGCACCGTGCTCTTCGACTCGATCGCCCGACCCGACCAGGCCCTCGGCGCCGTCGCGCCGGCCGGCCTCCCCAAGGAGACGGACCGTTGACCGAAACCCTGCACTCCGAGTTCATCGCCCAGGCCGTCAAGAACCCCGACGCGACGGCGGTCCACTCCGACGCCGGCGTCCTGAGCTACGGCGAACTGAACGAGCGCTCCCGTGAGTTGGCCGAGCGGCTGGCCGCCGACGGCGCGGGCCCTGGCGTCCCGGTCGGCATCTGCGTCGAGCGCACCCCCGACCTGCTCGTCGCCGTCCTCGCCGTCCTGCGCACCGGCTCCTGCTACCTGCCGCTGGACCCGAACTACCCCACCGACCGGCTGGCCTTCATGGTCCAGGACAGCGGCACCCGCCTGCTGCTCACCACGCCCGCGTCCCGGGCCGCTTGCCCGCCCGGCGCGACCGTCGTCGTGCTCGGGGACACCGTGACGACCGAGCCCGGCGCGAAGCCGGTGGCGGTCGTGCCCGAGGACACCGCGTACGTCATCTACACCTCGGGCTCCACCGGCCGGCCCAAGGGCGTGGCCGTCCGGCACGCCGGCGCCGTGGCGATGCTCGCCGCGATGGACCGGGTCCTCGAGGGCTGCGACCTGAGCGGCGTCTCGGCGGCGAGCTCGATCTGCTTCGACATGTCCGTGATGGAGGTCTTCAACGCGCTCTGCCGCGGCGGCGCCGTGGTGCTCGTCGAGAGCGCCGTGCACCTGCCGGAGAGCCGGTACGCGGACCGGATCACCCATCTGACCGTCGTCCCGTCGGTCATGAACGGCCTGCTGGACGCCGGCGCCCTGCCGCCGAACGTGCGCTCGATCGTGTTCGGCGGCGAGGCGCTGCGCCGCAAGCTGGTGGACCGGGCCTACCGGGAGACCGGCGCCGTACGGGTGTTCAACGCCTACGGCCCCACCGAGGGAACCGTCTTCTGCTCCTTCGGGCTGGTGCCCGAGGACGGCACCGACGAGCCGACCATCGGCCCGCCGACCGCCGACGCCGTGGTCCACGTGCTCGACGGGAACCTGCGGCCGGTGGCGCCCGGCCGGCCCGGCGAGCTCTACCTCGGCGGCGTCGGCGTCGCGCACGGCTACGTCAACCGGCCGCGCACCACCGCCGAGCGCTTCCTGCCGGACCCGTTCCGCGAGGGCGAGCGGATGTACCGCACCGGGGACCTCGTCGAGTTCACGGAGGACGGCGAACTGCGCTTCCTCGGCCGCTCCGACCACCAGGTCAAGCTGCGCGGCTACCGGATCGAGCTGGAGGAGGTCGAGGCCCGGCTGACCGCCTGTCCCGAGGTCCGGGAGGCGGCCGCCGTCGTGCGGGGCAACCGGCTCGTCGGCTACGTCGTGCCCGCGGGCGACGGCGCGACGCAGGACGGCACGGCCCCGGGTGGCGCCGCCCAGGACGGCCCCCGGCTGGACGCCGCGCTGCAGAGCGCCGTCACCGGCCGGCTCGCCGTCGAACTGCCCGACTACATGGTGCCCGCGACCCTCGTCGTCCTCCCCGCCCTCCCGCTGGGCCCGGGCGGCAAGCTCGACCGCGACGCGCTGCCCGAGCCGCCGGCCGCCTCCGGCGGTCCGCTGACGGCCGCCAGTACGCCGACCGAGGTGGCCCTGTCGGAGATCTGGGGCCAGCTGCTCGACCTCGAACCGTCGGCCATCGACGTGCAGTCCGCCTTCTACGACCTCGGCGGCGACTCGCTGCTGCTGGTCCGCCTCGCCCGGCTGATGACCCGGCGCTTCGACCGCCGCGTCCGCGTGCCCGACCTCTTCAGCTTCCGCGACATCGCCTCCCTCGCCCGCTGGCTGGACGACGAGAGCGGCGCCACCCCCGAGGTGGTCGAGTCCGCCCGCCAGCGCGCCGGTGCCCGCCGGGCCGCGCTGCGCGGCCGCGGCGGCGGCGCTGCCGGCGGACGCTGAGCACCCCCTGCCCCACCCGAAGCCAACGAAGCCGACGGAACAGGAGCCTTCCCATGACCGACAGCCCCGAGCAGGAGTACGACCCGGGTGACGTGGCCGTCATCGGCATGTCCCTGCGGGCGCCAGGCGCCCGCACCAAGGAGGAGTTCTGGGACAACCTCGTCCACGGCCGGGAGTCCGTGTCCTTCCTGACCAAGGACGACATCCACGTCGACGAGACCCTGATCCACAGCCCGTTCTACGTACGGGCCTGCGGCGTCCTCGACACGTACGACAAGTTCGACCCGTCGGTCTTCGGCATCAGCGACCGGATGGCCGCCAGGATGACCCCGGAGAACCGGCTGTACCTGGAGAGCGCGTGGGAGTCGCTGGAGGACGGCGGCTACGACCCGGACCGGCTCAAGGCCGAGGTCGGCATGTACGGCGCCAACAACCCGCAGACCGCCGCGCAGTACAGCTCCCCGCCGGACCGGGTGTCGGTCGGCCCCGAGGCGATCGAGGCCAGCCTGGCGTGGTCGCCGGACACCATGACCTCCAACGCGCTGTACTACATGGGCCTCACCGGCGAGGCCGTCACCGTCGCCGCGGTCTGCGCGGGCTTCCACTACGCGGTGCACCTGGCCTGCCAGTCGCTGCTGCTCGGCCAGAGCGACCTGGCGATCGCCGGCGGCGCGCTGGTCCGCCTGCCGCACCCCCGCGGTCACCTCTGGGAGGAGAACCGCATCCTGTCGCGGGACGGCCACTGCCGCCCGTTCGACGCCAACGGCACCGGCACCGCGCTCTCCAGCGGCGTCGTCACCGTGCTGCTGAAGCCGCTCGGCCGGGCCGTCGCCGACCGCGACCACGTCTACGCCGTGGTCCGGGGCTCGGCCGTCAACAACAACGGCGTCAGCGCGATGGCGTACGGCCTGGCCCAGCCCGAGCGGCTGAGCGCCTGCATCGCCGCCGCCATGGAGGTGGGCGGCGTCACCCCGGACACCGTGTCCATGTACGAGGCGAACGGGCTCGGCCTGCCGATGACCGACGAACTCGAAGTGCACGCGGCGACCATGGCGTTCGGGAAGCAGACCGCGACCACCTCGATCGGCGGGGTCAAGGGCAACGTGGGCCACGGCGGCGTGGTGTCGGGCGGCTTCGGTGCCGTCAAGGCCGCGCTGGCGCTGTACCACCGGACCCTCCCGGCCACGATCAACCTGACGGAGGTCAACCCGGACCTCGACTTCCCCAGCACCCCCTTCGTGCCGCAGATCGAGGGCGCACCCTGGGACCCAGAGGCCGGCATCCGCCGCGCGGGCGTCACCTCGATCGGCGGCGGCGGCTACAACGCCCACCTGGTGCTGGAGGAGGCGCCGACGCCCGCCGAGCGCGCCCCCGAGGAGGCGGGCAGGCCGTGGCTGGCCACCCTGTCCGCCATGGACGACGACGCGCTGGCCCGTCAGCGCGCCCGGCTCAGGGAGCGGCTGGAGGCCGACCCGGGCCTGCGCCTGGACGACGTCTGCTTCACCCTCAACCTCGGCCGCAAGGTGATGGCCCGCCGGTGGGCGGCCGTGGTCCGCAGCCGCGAGGAGCTGATCGCGGCGCTGTCCGACGACGGCGCCCGCGGCCCGGCCACCTCGACCGCCGCCGCCCCGCGGACGGACCCGGGCGCCTTCTCCCGCAACGACAACGGGATCGTGCCGTCCGGCCAGGACGCACCGGCGCTCTTCGACCTGGCCGCCGCCTGGGTGGCCGGCCAGCAGGTGGACTTCGACGTCCTGCACCGGGACGGCGGCGGCCGGCGCGTGCCGCTGCCCACCTACCCGTTCCAGCCCCGCCGGTTCTGGCGTACGGACTGGTGAGCATGAACGCGCCGACGACCACACCCTCCCTGGACACCGTGGACCTGGGCGACCCGGCCACCTTCGCGGAGCACGACCTCGACGGATTCTGGCGCACCCTGCGGGACACCGCGCCGCTGCACTGGAACCCGCCGGCCGGCGGCCGCCCCGGGTTCTGGGTGCTCTCCCGCTACGACGACATCATGGCCACCTACCGGGACAACGTGAACTTCACGTCCCAGCGCGGCAACGTGCTCGTCACCCTCCTGGAGGGCGGCGACGCCGCGGCCGGCAAGATGCTGGCCGTCACCGACGGGCCCCGGCACCTGGAACTGCGCAAGATCCTCCAGCGGGTGCTCTCCCCGCGGGTGCTCGACGAGGTCGCGCAGACCGTCCGGACCAACACCCGGCAGTGGATCCGCGAGGCGGTCGAGTCCGGCGGCTGCGACTTCGCGGAGCGGATCGCCAGCCGGATCCCGATGACGACGATCTCGAACCTGCTCGGCGTGCCCGAGCGGGACCGGGACTACCTGCTCTCGCTGACCAGGACCGCGCTGTCGGCGGACGACGAGGACGTCGACGAGGTCGACTCCGAGATGGCCCGCAACGAGATCCTGATGTACTTCATGGACGTCGTCGAGGAGCGGCGCGAGTCACCCGGCGAGGACGTGATCAGCATGCTGATCGGCAGCGCCATCGACGGGGTGCCGCTGTCCGACGAGGACGTCGTGCTGAACTGCTACAGCCTGATCATCGGCGGCGACGAGACCAGCCGGCTGACGATGATCGACTGCGTGCGCACCCTCGCCGCCCAGCCCGAGCAGTGGCGGCGGCTCAAGCGGGGCGAGGTCGCGGTCGAGACCGCGGTGGACGAGGTGCTCCGCTGGGCCTCGCCCACGATGCACTTCGGGCGCAGCGTCGAGCGGGAGACCGAACTGCACGGCGTACGGCTGCGGCCGGGCGAGATCGTCACGCTCTGGCACGCCTCCGGCAACCGGGACGAGCGGGTCTTCGCCCGGCCCGGGGTGTTCGACCTCGGCCGCACCCCCAACAAGCACCTGGCCTTCGGCTACGGCCCGCACTTCTGCGTCGGCTCGTACCTGGCCAAGGTGGAGATCGCCGAACTGCTCAAGGCCCTGCGGGACTTCACCGTCGGGTTCGAGCAGACCGGCGAGGCGCTGCCGATCCGGTCGAACTTCCTGACCGGGTTCTCCACCATGCCGGTGCGCTTCGAGCCCGACCGCCCCGGACTGGACGCGCCGACGGAGGCCTGAGGGACCGGCAACCACCCGACCAGCGACCGAGGGAGTGCGGATGAACATCTACATGTCAGGGCAAGGGGCGTTCGCGGTGCAGGTCGCGGAAGCCCTGCTGGACAACGGGCACAAGATCGTCGGGGCGGCCGCGCCCCGGCTGCGCAAGGGGAAGTCCGACGAGGGCGACCCGATGTCCTGGGACCGGCTGCGCGCCTGGGCGTTCCCGCGGGACATCCCCTGGACGGACTCGGCCGAACTGCGCGCGATGCACGTCCCGGACGGGGTGGACATCATCCTCGCCGCGCACTCGCACGCCTTCCTCGGCCGCCGGACGCGGGCCAGGGCCGCCGTCGCCACCATCGGGTACCACCCCAGCCTGCTGCCGCTGCACCGCGGCCGGGACGCGATCCGGTGGACCATCCGCGACGGCGACAAGGTGACGGGCGGGAGCGTCTACCACCTCACCGAGCGCACCGACGGCGGCCCGATCGCCGCCCAGGAGCACCTGTTCGTACCGCCCGGCTCGACCGCGCAGAGCCTGTGGCGCGACCACCTGGCTCCGCTCGGCGTGCGGCTGCTGCTGAAGGTGGTCGCCGACCTCGCCGCGGACCGGCGGATCGAGGTCCCCCAGGACGAGCGGCTGGCGACCTGGGAGCCTGCGATGGACACCCAGCCGCTGTTCAAGCCCGAGCTCATCGCCCTGCCGGGCTCGGTGCGGGTCGACAGCGACAAGTGGGCGCTGCACGAGTGCTGAGCTCCGCGCACCACCCGGACAACCGAAGAGGTCCGAGCAACTCAGCAGGTGCCCCCGGGTGTTCGTGGCGGTTTCTAGGGGTCGTTGCAACACGTGGTTAGTTGATCAAGCTGCGAGCAGATTGTGCAGGCGCTCGGCTGGGGTTTCCCAGCCGAGCGTTTTGCGTGGACGGCCGTTGAGTTCGGCGGCGACCGCCACGAGGTGTTCGGGGCTGTGGATGGACAGGTCGGTGCCCTTCGGAAAGTACTGCCGCAGCAGGCCGTTCGTGTTCTCGTTGCTGCCGCGCTTCCATGGACTGGCCGGGTCGCAGAAGTAGTGGTCCTGCTCAGCTCGTCGGGAGGAAATCCCGGGGCGGCGGCCGACTCCTGGGGCTCAGGATCCCAGAACGACGGTCTTGGCTGCGAGGGCCAGGGCGCCCTGAGCGGGGTAAGGCAGCCCGATGCGGTTCCAGTGGAATATCACGTGATGAGTGATCACCGCGCGCAGGCCTCGGGTGAGTCGGCCGTCGGACCACAGCAGAGCCAGTGCGCGGCCGGCCGCTTCGAAGGCGTCCAGCCAGGACATGATGACGAGGTCTTCGGTAGCGCCGGAAACTGTGCTCAGCCCGGATCGGGGGTCGGCAACGAGGAATCGACCAACGGCCTCCCGGAACTTGTGGATCTGCTCGTTGGTCGCGCCTCCGGTGTCCGGCCGGTTCTCCGCCACGCGGGCCCACACGTCGCCTTGCTCGTACCAGTCGAGGCCCGCGCTGCGCATCAATGCCGAGCACAGCAGTACCGAGAGTTCTCGGCGGCGCTCGGGGCCGGGCAGGCGCAGGTAGTCCAGAACGTGCTGGCTGTCCTGGTGGAAGAGCCGGTGCGCGCTGTCCATGGCTTGCTGGCCGCCGAAGGCGTGGACTTCGGGCTCGTAGATCTTCTCCACCCAGCCTTGGACGGCACCGTGCTCCCTCATCTCGACCAGGGCCCTCGTCACCTGCGCCTTGGCGCTGGTCGCGACGGTCGGGGTCGTAGGGCGGTACCGCACCCGCCACTCGCCCTTGCGGATGAAGAACCAGGAGGACAGCGGCCCCGTGGCCGTCACGCGTAGCGCGTCCCCGAGGTGGCTGGCGACTGCCTGCTCGGCGCGGTGCGGGTCCGTGAACCGGATGTCCAGTTGTTTCCACAGGTCGTGGTCGTCGTTCATTTCCGTCTCCTTTCCCCGTCGGTCAGTTGAGCAGGAGGCAGCTGTCCCACCCGGTGGCCGGAGCAGTGCCGCTGGCAGTATGCAGGGCGAGGGCGAGGCCGGCTGAGCCGTCCAGGAGTCCGGTGTGGGGAAGCTGGGGGCCGTTGACCAGGTGTGGCAGGAGGTTGGCCAACTGCTCGGTGATCGCGGCGTTGTGCGCGTCGTTGGCGATGCGCCAGCCAGTCTGGAGCAGCCCGGCCCAGCCGTGGCACAGGCCACGGTCCGTGATACGCCCAAGCTGGGCCGGGTCGGTGAGGCAGCCGAGCAGTGCAGTTTCACCGAGCCGTCGGCGGGCAGCGTCGTCGGTGGCCTGTCCGGCGAGTTGCTGCGCGCGGGCGAGCCCCGGGGTTCCGTAGCACCAGGACGGCCGCAGAGGGCCTTGCTGGTGGACGATGCCAGTTCGGTGTTCGTCCAGAGATACCCACTCCGGCCACCAAGGTCCCGTGGCGCTGTGCTGCTGCCACTGGTCCAGCCAGTCACAGATCCGGCCGATCGCTGCGGCGTGACCGGTCACTGTGATCCCGCGCTTCATGGTCAGGGCCAGCAGGGCGAGGGGCCCGGCGATCCCGTGGGCCATCCCGGTGTTCGCGTGGCCGTCGGGGAAGTGCGGCGAGGTGTCGCCGGACGGCGCCCGGTCGGTCCACCAGCCTGGTAGACCGTACGGGGGCGCGTCGATCGGATCGGTCAGCCGTACCAGGTAGGCGAGTACTTCGCGGAGCACGGGGCCGTGCGGGTCGCGGCGAAGGTGGTGTGCGCCGAGGCCGGTCAGTCCGTAGATCAGATCGAACTCGGCGAGGGCCGGACGCTCGCGGCGGCCGATGCGGGCGTGAGCCGACCTGAGCCGTTCACGAGTCAGCTCGGTGGTGGCGGAGTCCAGAGCGCTGAGCGCCCGGTCGTAGCTGCCGGGGCGGGCCGCACCGTGGAAGGTGAAGGCGAGGGCCGGGGCGCCGTAGAAGGCCGTGGCGTGTTCCCCGGTGTCCGCGCCTCCGCGGATCGATGTGGCCAGCCACTGGTGCGCGGAAACCCAGGTGCCACGGCCGGCGGCGGCGTGTTCGACCGCCAGGAGGGCGATGGCGGCGGCGCCACGGATCAGCGACTGCGGATCGAGATCGTTTCCGGCAGCGGCCCGAACCAGTTGCTCTGTGAGGTGGTCGGCAGCGGCGTCCGTCGTGCTCACCTCGGCCTCCTTCCGGTCCGGCTGATCCAGGAGAGCGCGATTGCTCGGACAAGGCGGTTGGTCGCGCGTTCAGCGTCGCGGTCAAGGCCGTGGATGCGGATGTGGTGCAGGTGCAGCAGGCTCGGCAGCACGTCCGTCGGCTCAAGATCACCGGTCGCCGTGAGCTGGTCGCGGTAGGCCGCCAGCGCTGCGCGGCGTTCCTCCCACAGCCGGAGTACTTCGGGATCGAGCACAGCGGCGCGGGTGTCCGGGTCGGCCAGCCGCCCAGCCTCAGCGAGCACTGCCCGGTCAAGCGGCTCCTTGTGGCCGGTGCTGATGTGGTTGACGAGCCAGTTCATCCCGGTCGGGGTGTCGTCCAGGAAGGCGGTCGCCAGGTTGAGGAAGCTCGCGGCCGTCAGCGCGCCGAGGCCGGTGCCCTGGTGCCGGGCGGCCAGCTGGGCGATGGCGGCGGCGGAGTCGGCGACGAACACCTCCTCGGCGGCTGCCAGCACCTCGCCGGTACCGAAGCGGCCGGACTCGGGAAGGTAGGTGTCGAGTTGGAGACGGCTGACCACGCCCAGGCCGCGCAGCCGCTCGGCCCAAGCCCCGACCCGAGCGGCGGCGGGGCCGAAGTCCTCGGGGCTGTCGAGCGTCAGCCGCAGCCGGAGGTGGTGTTCGGGGTCGGCGTACCGGAGGAACCACCAGCGGGGTTGCTGCTCGAAGCCGTCCAGCAACTTGGGTAGGTGGGCGGTGAGGATCTGCGCTTGCCGTCCCGGGTGGCAGTACACCTTGGCGTACAACCACGTCGAGTGGCCCGGCAGGTGACCACGGACGGTCCCGGCTGCCGGGAGATGGACGGGGTGCGGCCGGGCGGGCGCGGCGGTGGAACTCAGCGGCACGACGATTTCGTGGGTCCGGCCGTCCAGCCAGCCGTCATCGTCAGGGGTGCCGGCCTCGGTCAGCACAGCTGTTTCTCGCTGGTCGAGGTGGGCGCGCAGCACTGCGAGGTGGGCGGGTTCGTCAAGATCCAGTCGGAGCTGGAGTCCGTTGTCGTCCAGCTGTACCACCCGGGGCACCCGCAGACGCGTCCGCCAGTTGTCCACCGCGGCAGCCCAACGTGGCCACGCCTCCCGGTGCTCGGGCAGGTCGGCGGGGGTGAGGGTCCAGCGGGCCGGGGAGAGCACGGTGCGGCCGAAGCGGATGCGCGGCAGGAACGGCAGTTCGTCTCCCGCGCCCCAGTAGAACGTCTGGAAGGTGGCGGTGTGGGAGCGGACGAGTTCGCACAAGAACCGGGCGATGGGCTGAGTGTGGTGGAGGAAGTCCACCGCGTTCAGCACGGTGGGCTCGATCGGGCGGCCGGTCGAGAGGGAGATGAGCCGCAGGCGTAGCCCGTTGCTGGTGACTGCCATGTCGTCCAACGCTGTGGTCCCGGTGTTGGCCGGGGTGTGCTCGGCGAGCGGGATCACGGTGGGGAGCACGGCGGGTGCGCGGTGGACGTTGCCGGTGCGCACGTACATTGGCGGCCCGGATATCTGGGCCAGCTCCGCGCCTTCGTCCATGGTCGCCAGCCTGGTGTACACGGTGGCCATCCGGTCGCGGTCGGCGGGGTCGAGCAAGTGGAGGAAGCGGCCGGCTGTTGCCCCGGCGGCCCGCATCGCGCCGACCACGACAAGCTGGAACGCGCCGCTGTCGAGAGCCGCTCGCGAGGCGGCTTGGAGATGGAACGACAGCTCGACGTGGGGCGTGGGCCGGGCGTTCTCGGCACCTTCGGCGGCGAGTTCAGCCACCGCACGGTCGTCCAGCAGGATTTCGCCTGCACCCTCGATCGCGGCGCGCTGGGCCAGGGCCAGGAGTCGGCGGTCGCGCCGGGACACGTCCGAGGCGGGTTTCTTGAGCAGCGAGTCGCGGTAGGTCGCGGGGAATCCGAGTCCGGTGTCAGCGTGAACCAGCTCGGTTACCGGCACCAGGGCGCCGGGCCCGTACCGTTCAACGAACTGCTGGTGGTACGAGCGCCACACCGGGCTGCCGAACGGGTACGGGGTCAGACGGGCCAGGGCCCCGGCGGCGGCAACGGCCTCGCGGGCGACCTCTTCCGGCAGGGTGATCGCGCAGTCCAGCCGGAGGTCCGTCATCAACGGATGCTCCGCGGTGCTGCACAGGGACCGGATGCGGTCGGCGGCCTGTCGCCGGGCGGCGTGTCGCTGGCCGGCGCTGGCGGCGGTCTTGTGCGCCGTCAAGGTCTCGCTGACCTCGCGGAGGCCGCCCAGAAGGAGGCGGGCCGGGAGAAGGTCCTTGGCGCCCGCACGCTCCAGCTGCTCCAGGAGGTGGTTGAGTGGGTCGGTGGCGGTGGCCGGCGCGTGCAGGGCGGTGATCAGGAACCGCTGCCGGACCAGCCCGGTCAGCATCGCGGTGATCGAGGTTGCCGACGCCTCAGGGAAGGCGGCGGCCAGGTGCTCGCCGAGTTGGCGCACCGTCCGTGGGCTGCGGGCAGCTGCCATCACCGCCCGGACGGGACGGCTGTGGCGCACGGCGACCTCGGCCGGGCTGATGTCCTTGTTGCCGTCGGTACTCGGTTGGACCGGCAGCACCAGGCGCCCGTCTCGCACGAAGCACAGGTTGTTCGCCATCACCGGTAGCTGCCAGAGGAGTTCGGGGATGTCCTCCAGGGTCCTGATCATCTCGTCCAGCCAGACGGCATCCGGCCTCAGTGTGGCGTGGTGCCCGTCGCTCCAGCGGATGGTGCTGCGCGATCCGAAGCCGATCGGCGCCACTCCGGCGAACAGCCCGAACGGAGTGGCGCGGCTGGTGAGCCTGAGCAGGTACCGGACGGTGGACAGCACGGTCCGGCGCACCTGCCTCTCGTCCAACGGCCGACCTGCACAAATCTGTTGAAGCCGTTCGGCGAGCCCTGGACTGGCCACCTCAATGGCTTCGGCAACCGTCGGGAGTGCCCAGACCTGGTGCAGCCAGTCCTGCCAACTCTCGACCTGACCGGGCGTTCGATCGCCGCCTAGCTGCGGCCATGGCGGCAGCCGCAGACCGGACGGATGGGAGACGGCCCGGATCAGGGCCGCATCGACGTACGCGTACAAGGTGCCACCTCGGTTCTCCGCAGCCCCGGCCCGGTGCTCCTAGGAGCACCGGGCCGGGGCGTGACCAGTCGGTTCAGGTGGATCAGGCGGTGATCAGACCGCCCTCGCCACCACCGCCCTCGCCACCGTTGCCGCGGCCACCGCCGTTGCCGCCCCCGCCACCGGCGCCGCTGGCGCACGCCGGGCAGGTGCTGCCGCAACCGTCGTCGGTGCTGCGCATGATCGCCGTCAGCACGCCGGTGTTGCGGACGATCGACACGTCCAAGTCGAACTCGGTCGTGCTGTCCATGACCTTGTTGGCCATAGTTGATCCCCTCCTTGCAGAGTTGGTGATCAGGAACACCTGGTCCGCGTCAGGACCAGGAGACTGTGAACCGGGTGTTCTTCTTGTCGATGACCAGGCCCCCGGGAAGCCGGTCGTCGGAGGTGCCCGCCGGGTAGGCGGTGATGATCGGGGCCGACCCGTTGCGGTGGCGGCCGTCCCAGGCGCTGATCTGTTCGACCACCCTGGCGGCCAGGTGCTCGGCATCGGGGCCGTGCCCGTACACGCCGAACTCGTGACGGTCCGGGCCCAGCTGCCGCAGCACCACGTAGGCGAAGGTGCCCCCACTGAACACCGCCGAGCTTCCCCACGGCCGTGCCTGCACGATCCCGGCACCAACGGCGGAGTCGTGCGCCATCAGCAGACAGAAGCCGGGCAGCGTCGTGGCGAGGAACATGTCCAGGTCATCGAACGGCTCCTGGTCGCCGACCGTGACCCCGGACCACCGCTCGACCCGGGGCTGCTTCAACGCGGCTGCCAGAAGTGCCCCGTCGGCCTGCTGCCCGTCATCCACCCGCAGTGCCACGGTGTCCTCGTGCAGGTAGACGACCTCCTCGCCGAAAGCTCCGGCCCCCTGCATCGCGACGAAGCCGGCCCGCTCGATCGACCGGCTCACCAGACTGCCGCTGTCCAGCTGGAAGGCCACGGATCGGTTGAGGCTGCGCACCCTGATCGGGACGACGATCCGGCCGCCCGGCGCCAACTGCTGCCACCAGGCGGGAGGCAGGTCCCAGGCCCCGACGGTCACCACGATGCGGTCATACGGAGCGTGCTCCGGGGCGCCGAACTCGCCGTCGGCGAGCACTACGTTCACCCGCGCGTACCCGGCCTGCGGCAGGAACCGCCTGGCGCGGTCGATGACGAACGGGTCGATGTCCATGGTGGTGACCTCGCCGGCCTCGCCGACCAGTTCCGCGAGGTACGCGGCGTTCACCCCGCCCGAGCCGATCTCCAGCACCCGCATGCCCGACTGAATATCAGCCTGCTCCAGCATGAACGCCTGGATGCGGGGGGCGGAGACGGTGCTGATCGCCAGCCCGCGTTCGTCGCGTTTGGTCACAATGGGCTGGTTGGAGTAGATCTCCTCCATGGGGGCCTCGGGGGCGAAGAGGTGGCGTGGGACCGTGCGGAACGCGTCCGCCACCCGGTCGGAACGGATCGCGTTCAGGTCGCGCAGTTGGTTGATGAGAGCCGCGCTCAGCGACTCGGCGGAAGTGACGGTCTTGTCACTGTCAGTGGTCATGTCCGGGAGCTTAGACACTGTGGTTCCTTCGGTTGAGCGCTTGCAGAAGAACCTTCGTGGTACAAGGAACTTGCCGTGTGGCGCGAAGTCAGCGGATCTTGAGAGTCGCGTGCACGGTCTTGCCGCGAGGGTCGAGGTCGGCGCCCCAACAACCCTTGGCCAGGCGGTTGACCAGCGCCATCCCACGGTGCCCTTCGTCTTCGTTTCCGGCCTGGATCGCCATCGGCAGCGTGCGGGAGCCGTCGCGAACGGAAATCCGGACGGCGCCGGCGTCGATATGGCGGATGCGGACCCGCATCGTCGTCAGGCGGCGGGTGTGTCGGGCGGCGTTGGCGACCAGCTCCGAAAGGATCAGCTCAGCAGTTCCGGTCAGATCGCCAAGGGCCCATTCGCGGAGTTTCCCGCGCCCCGGACGCCGGGCGACGCCGGCCGGTATTTCAGGTCAGCGGTCGCCGGCTGCTTCGCCACCAGGTCCACGAGTTCCTGGGGCGCCATGGCGGTGTTCACCGGGCTGCCCGGCACGCGGCCCGTCTGCGCCCTCCCGCCGCGAGCTGTGACAGCACCGACTTCCGCCGCTTGGCTCTGGTCAGGTTCTCCGCAAAGATCTCGCGGCCGTCGTGATCGGCGACCCAGATGCCCCAGGAGTGCCAGCCGGACGCGGCCTCGATCAGCTCCTGACGCCGGATCTGCTGATCCGCCGAGAGCCTGATCACGCCGCACCCCCATACCGGATCTCCCGCACCACGGCGCACGGCCACGGCTCTTCGCACCGGTCGCACCGGCCGTAGTTCGCGCGGTACTCGTCCAGGAGAATCCGGTCCGCGGTCGCGGGGGTGACCTCCTCACGGTGCACCGTGCGGCGCATCGGCGACGGGTTCGCGGCCGACAGTGTCGCGGCCCCGTTCAAGCTCCACGGGTGCGGTCTGTCGCGGGCAGAATCAGCGCTGGTCACGATCGCTCCTTTCGCCGGGTAATTGGCGGTCCGCCGATGACGGGGGCACCGACGGGCTGCCGCAGCAGCTCAACGTCCGGAGTCCAAAGAGGGGTTGGTCTCCCTCTGCCGAGCGGCATGCACCAACCAAACCGCGTGACGCACCGCCAGGAAACGGTGTCTCCGCGTAACTTCGTGATCGCTTCTCGTGAACTAATACGCCGTGTAGTAGTTCGCCGTGATCAGCGCCGGAAAGGGGTACCGTCCCCCATGACGACAGGGGGTCGGGAACCATGAGCGGAGAGCCGACGATCGGCGAGAACCTTGCCCGGCTGCGCAACCAGGCCGGGCTGACCCAAGAAGAACTCCACACCAAGTCGGGTGTGAGCGTCGCCACCATCCGGGCCCTGGAGCAGAACCAGCGCACCACGGCGTTGATGGGCACGATCTCCAAGCTCGCCACCGCACTGGACGTGAACCGGTCCAGCTTGCTCGGCCAACGCGAGACGCTGCACCAGGACGACGGCCGACGCGAGGAGAGCGTGTCCGCGCTGCGGCGCGTGATCCACCCCATCGCCTTCCTTCCGGTCACCATCGTGGAGGCCCCGCCGCTGTCCGAGCTGGACCGCTCGATCACCGATGCGTGGGAGACCTACCACCGCGGCGAGTTCGCCGACCTGGTCGCCGACCTGCCCGTCCTGCTCGAAGGGGTCCGCGCAGCTGTGCGCGACGCTGGAGGAGCCGACCGCCGCAAGGCTCGCGCCGCGCTCTCCCTCGCCTACCAGGTCGCCGCCCAGGCCGCCGGACACCTCGGTCAAGACGACCTTGCCCGCTCGGCGATCGAGTACGCCATGGCCGAAGCCGACCTGGCGGAAGACCGGGTGCTGATCGCCGGGGCTCGCAACGCCCTTTCCTGGGTGCTGCTGCGGCAGAACGAGGGGAAGCTGGCCGGCCTGGTCGCCACCGCCGCCGCCGACGAGCTGAACCCGCGGTTCACCCGCGACAATTATGCGGCCGTGCGGATGTGGGGCAGGCTGCGGCTGTCGGCCGCCACCTCGGCGTCCAGGCAGGACGACTACCAGGCGGCGAAGGAGATGCTGGCGGACGCCAAGCGGTGCACGACGGTGGTGGACGTGGACGCGATGGACTACCTCCACGGGGGCCACCACGCGGCCTTCGGCCCGTCGAAGGTGGCCATGGTGATGACCGAGGTGGCCATGTCCCAGCACAAGCCCGCAGACGCGCTCAAGGCTGCCCGCTCGGTCTCGCCGACGCCGAGGATTCCACCGATGACGCGCGGCCGTCACCTCCTGGACGTGGCTCACGCCCAGACCTGGCAGGAGCAGTACGGCGACGCGGTGGCGACCATGAACCGCGTGTATGGGATGGCCCCGGAGTGGCTGCGCTACCAGGTGCTCGGCCGCGAGGTGATCAGGCAGGTCCAGGAGAACAAGGGACGTCGCCAACTGGCGGGGCTCGCTCAGCTGGCCCGTCATGTCGGCCTGGCCGGACGGAACCGCTGACACCTCGAATCCGGAGCGGACGAGCGGGCGACGGCGTGAGTCCGGAAACGACGAAGCCCCCCGCCTCGGGGCGGTTTCCAGGGGTCGTTGCAACACGTGGTTAGTTGATCAAGCGGCGAGCAGATTGTGCAGGCGCTCGGCTGGGTTTTCCCAGCCGAGCGTTTTGTGTGGACGGCCATTGAGCTCGGCGGTGACCGCCACGAGGTGTTCGGGGCTGTGGATGGACAGGTCGGTGCCCTTCGGGAAGTACTGCCGCAGCAGGCCGTTCGTGTTCTCGTTGCTGCCGCGCTGCCTTGGACTGGCCGGGTCGCAGATGCAGACCGGGATGCCGGTGGTGACCGTGAAGGAGCCGTGCGCGACCATCTCCGCGCCCTGGTCCCAGGTCAGCGAGCGCACCGAGTGGGCGAGCAGTGTCTGGACGGTTTCCACGAGGGGCGTCGCGCACGTGCTCGGCGGTGCGGCCGTTCGGCAGGTGCAGGAGCATCACGTAGCGGGTGTGGCAACGACCGCTGGGACCCAAGCGTCCCGGGGGCGCCTGCGCGCGTTCCGCCAGGTCACGCCGTCCGGCGCGGCCGGGCCGGCCTTGGCAGCTGAGATAAATGGCTTGGGCATGGCCATTCACACCACTTGACGGGCCGTCACGGAGCAAGCAGACTCACTTCGCGGCCATCAGCTCATGTGAATCGATCGGGCACTGATCGAGCACTCTCATTCACAACAGCTGAGCCAGCTCCTCTCCCTCCGGTACCGCGCCAATCCCGTCCGGCCCCCGGATCGTCCGCCCTCCGCGTCCCAGGAGTTCAGCATGCCCTCGAAGACCCCGCCCGATGCCGCGGACACCGCCGCCCCCTGGTCACGCGTCGACCGCGCACCGCTGACCGGCAGCTGGTGGGCGCGCGGCCTGTGGCTGGCCGAGCGCCTGACCGCCGACGGCGAACCGCCCGCCCCGGTGCCCGACAGCCCGGCCGAGGGCAGCCTCGGCTGGCGCGCCGACCGCCGGCTGGCCCGCTGGCGCTCGGCGTTCCCCGACCACACCCCGGACACCGCCGACGCCCAGGCCCGGGCCCTCGGCATCGACCCGCCGCTGCTGCGCCGGCTGCTCGCCGAACACCCCGACAGCCTGGCCTCCCGGACCGCCAAACCGGACTGGGCCCGGTTCGTCGAGGACGTCATGGCGCGCGCCGCACAACGGCCGCCGACGCCCGACGAGGCGCACCGCGGCGAGCCCGGCGACGAGCACGACGCGGCCCCCGGCGACCAACACCAGCACGGCTTCGCCGACTTCGCGGTCCTCGTCGAACCCTTCCTCGCCGAGGCCCACCGCCTGCTGGCGGCCTCCGACCCCGCCTCCACCCCCGCCGGGAACGCCACCGCCGACCCGGCCGAGGACGCCCGCACGGCGGTCCGGCGCTCGCTCACCGACAGCCTGCGGGACCAGCTGGTCTCCTCGCTCGGCCGCACCCTGGTCCTGGAACTCCACGTGGCCCGGCTCTCCGGCCAGTTGGCCGGCGACACCCCGCGCGAACGCTTCCGCTCCTTCGTCGCCTGGCAGCGACAGCCCGAGCGGCTGGCCGCGCTCCTCGACGAATACGCCGTCCTGGCCCGGCTGTTGGCGTCCGTCACCGCGAACGCCGTCCACGCGCACCGGGAGTTCCTCGACCGCTTCACCGCCGACCGGCCGTCACTCGTCGAGCGGCTCTTCGACGGGCGCGACCCCGGCGAGCTGACCGACGTCCGGATGGGCCACGGCGACGGCCACGAGGCGGGCCGCTCGGTCGCGCTGCTGACCTTCTCCTCCGGCGCCCGGCTGGTGTACAAGCCCCGGCCGCTGGCCGTCCACGAGCACTTCAACGCGGTGGTCGACTGGTACGACACCGCCCTGCCGGACCTCGGCCTGGGCACCGTGGCGGTGTGGGACCGCGGCGAGTACGGCTGGATCGAGTTCGTGGAGCCGACGCCCTGCGCCGACCACGCGGCGGCCGAACGGTTCTACCACCGCCTCGGAGCGCTGCTCGCCCTGCTCTACGCGCTCGCCGCCACCGACTTCCACTTCGAGAACGTGATCGCCGTGGGGGAACAGCCGATCGCGGTCGACCTGGAGTCGCTGTTCCACGTGGGCGTGCCCCACCTGAGCGGCAGCCCGCTGGTCGACGACGACCCGGCGCAGCACCTGCTCGCCCACTCGGTGCAGCGGGTGGGCCTGCTGCCCTCGGTGCTGGTCGGCGACGGCGGCGCGGTGCTGGACGTCGGCGGGATGGGCGCCGACAAGGGCGCCGTGCTGCCCTTCAAGATGCCCGCCTGGGAGGACGGCGGCACCGACGGGATGCGCCTGACCCGGGTGCAGCGCGCCTTCGGCGGCAGCGCGAACCGGCCGAGCCTGGACGGCCGGGACGTCGACCCGGCGAACCACCTGCCGTCCCTGCGCGCCGGGTTCGAGGCCGGCTACCGGACGATCGCCGCCCACCGCGAGGCACTGCTCGCGCCCGACGGCCCGCTGGAGCGGTTCCGGGAGGACACCGTCCGCACCATCGTCCGCGCCACCCGCGTCTACGCCCACCTGCTGAGCGAGAGCACCCACCCGGACGTCACCCGGGACGCGCTCGACCGCGACCGGGTGCTCGGGCTGATCTTCGCCCAGTCCGCCGAGAACCCGGCGCTCCGGTCGCTGCTGGCGCTGGAGGCCGAGGACCTCTGGAGCGGCGACGTCCCGCTGTTCCGCGCCGTCGTCGGCTCCCGCGACCTGCACACCCACCGCGGGCACTCGCTGCCGCGGGCGCTGCCCGAGTCCGGGCTCGACCGGGCCCGGCGGATCATCGCCGCCATGGACGAGCACGACCTCGCCACCCAGGACTGGATCATCCGGGCGGCCTTCGCCGCCCGCGCCACCAACCCGCCGGCGGGCGGACCGGAATCCGCGGCCACCGCCACCCGGCCGGCCCGGCCCGCCCCGGCCGACCCCGACCGCTCCCCCGCCGAGCGCGCCCTGCGCCTCGCCCGGTCCGTCGCCGACCGCCTGATGGCCGACGCGCGCCACGCCGGCGCGCGGACCGGCTGGCTCGGGCTCGACCTGGCCCGGGACCAGTGGCGGGTCACCGCCCTGCGCGACGACCTGTACGGCGGCTACCCCGGCCCGGCGCTGTTCCTCGCCCAGCTCGCCTCCGTCACCGGGGAGGAGCGCTACGCGCAGTGGGCCCGCCGCGTCCTGGCACCGTTCCCGGAGCACCTCGCGCACGCACTGCACCGCACCCCGAAGCGGAGCTGGGGGGCGTTCGGCGGGCTGTCCGGCACCGCCTACGCACTGGACTGCGCCGCCGTCCTGCTCGACGACCCCGCGCTGGCGCAGCCCGTACCGGAGCTGCTCACCGCGGCCGCCCGCGGCCTCGACGACGACCGGCAGCTCGACCTGATCGGCGGCGCCGCCGGCTGCCTCGCCGTGGCCGAGGCCCTGGTGCGGCGGCACGGCAGCACCGCGCGGGACTGCGCCCGGCGCTGCGCCCGACTGCTGGTGGAGAAGGCCGAGCCGCACCCCGGCGGCACCGTCTCCTGGCGCACCGCGCTGACCGGCGAACGACCGCTGCTGGGGCTGTCCCACGGCGCCGGCGGGATCGGCTGGGCACTGCTGCGCCACGCCGCCCGCACCGGGGACGCGGACGCGCTGCGCACCGGGCGGGCCGCCCTGGCCTACGAGGAGGACGGCTTCGACCCCGGGCTCGACAACTGGCCGGACTTCCGGGAGCAGACCCCCAGGCCCTGGCAGGCCACCCCGCCCCCGGGCACCGTCGCCCACGTGCACGCCTGGTGCCACGGCGCCCCGGGCATCGGACTGCTCCGGGCCGACCTGCCCGCCGCGGTCCGCACCCCGGCGAACGACCGGGCCCTGCTGCGCGCCGTACGCTCGACCGCCGCCTTCGGCCAGGACGGCAACGACAGCCTCTGCCACGGCGGGCTGGGCAATCTGGAGCTGTTCGCCGCGGCCGCCCGCGCCGGCGTCGCGCGGGCCGGGGACCACTTCCGGCGGACCCGCGACACCCTGCTGGCCGGGATCGAGGAGCGCGGCCCGGTCTGCGGCACCCCCGGCGGCATCCCCACGCCCGGTCTGATGACCGGCCTGGCCGGCATCGGCCACGGACTGCTGCGGATCGCCGCACCCGACCGCGTCGCCCCCGTGCTCCTGCTCGCGCCGCAGGAGGCCCCGTGACCTCCCCGTCCGACGCCGCCCGGACCCGCCCCCGGCGACGCGCCCACCGCGTGCCGCTGCGGCTCCAGTTCACCCGCACCGAGTGCGCCGCGGCCTGCCTGGCCATGGTGCTCAGCCACTACGGACGCGACTCCACGGTGGCCGACTGCCGCCCGCTGCTCGGCGCCGGACGCGACGGCGCTTCGGTGGCCGTGCTCGTCGACGCGGCGCGGCGGGTCGGCCTGACCGTCCGCGTCGACCGCGGACCGGCCGCCCTGGAACGACCGCTGCGCGGCCCGGTGATCGCCTACCTGAGGACCCATCACTTCGTGGTCCTGGAACGGGTCGACCGCCGCTCCGTCCGGCTGGTCGACCCGGCCGGCGGACGCCGCCAGATCTCCCGGCGGGACTTCGACGAGCTGTTCGGCGGCGTGGCCGTCGCCCTGGAACCGGGCGAGCACTTCGAGGAGCGGCACACCCCGCTGCGCGACCGTCCGATGGTGCGGTACCTGCGGCGCTTCCTCGCCGCCCCGGGCGGCCGCTCGCTGCTCGCCCTGACCGCCCTGGTCACCGGAGGGCTGCAACTGCTCGGCCTGGCCGTCCCGTTGCTCACCCGCACCGTGGTGGACACGCTGCTGCCGCAGCACCGCACCGGCCTGCCCGTCCTGCTGGCGCTGTCCGCCGTCGGCATCGCCGTGCTCACCGGGCTGCTCACCGCGCTGCGCGCGCTGGCCCTGCTCGCGCTGCGCCGGCGCGGCGACCTGGTGCTGACCCGCTCCTTCGTCGAGCACCTCTTCCGGCTGCCGCTGCAGTTCTTCCTCGAGCGCGGACGCGGCGACCTGCTGATGCGCATGTCCAGCGTCTCCAGCACCCGGGAGACCATGACCCAGCAGCTGATGACCGTCGCCCTGGACGGCGTCCTGCTGGTCGGCTACCTGGTCGCCGTGGTGCTGCTGCAGCCCCTGTACCTGCTCGCCGTCGCCCCGCTGTTCCTGCTGCAGCTGTTCCTGGTCCTCCAGTCCCACCGCCGGCTGCGTAACCTCGCCCAACTGGAGCTGGTGGCGCGGGCGGAGGAGCAGAGCTACCTGGTCGAGGCGCTGGAGGCGATCCTGCCGCTCAAGGCGAACGGCGTGGAGGGCCGCGCCGTGGAGCACTGGCAGGGGCTGTTCACCCGCTACCAGGGCGCGATGCTGCGGCGCGGCCGCGCCACCGCCCGGCTCTCCGGGGCCCAGCGGGCGATGACCTCGCTCGGCCCGCTGCTGATGCTCGGCGTCGGCGCCTGGATGGTCATGACCGGCCGCTCCACCCTGGGCACCATGCTGGCCGCGAACAGCCTGGTGCTGTCCCTGCTGGCACCGCTGGAGACCCTGTCCACCACCGGCCAGCTCTACCTCACCGTCAACGCCCAGGTGGAACGCCTCTTCGACGTCCTGGACGCACCCACGGAGACCGGCGGCGGGCTGCGGCTCGCGTCGGACCGGGCCACCGCCGTCGACGTCCGCGCGCTGACGTTCCGTTACCAGCCGTCCGGGGCGCCGGCCCTCAGCGGGATCGACCTGTCCGTCGCCGCCGGCGGCAAGCTGGGCATCGTCGGCAGGACCGGCTCCGGCAAGAGCACCCTGGCCCTGCTGCTGCTCGGCCTGCTGCGGCCCGAGGAGGGGACGGTACGGCACGACGGCGTGCCGATCGACCGGCTCGACCTGGCCGACCTGCGTGCCCACTGCGGCGCCGTCCTCCAGGAGTTGAGCCTCTTCGGCGGCAGCATCAGGGACAACCTGACCCTCGGCCGGCCCGACGCCGAGGACGCCGAGGTGATCCGGGCCGCGCGGATCGCCGGACTGCACGAGGACGTGCTGGCCCTGCCGATGGGCTACGACACGCCCGTCGGCGAGAGCGGCTCGGCCCTCTCCGCCGGGCAGCGCCAACGGGTCGCCCTGGCCCGGGCGCTGGTGCACCGGCCCCGGCTGCTGCTGCTCGACGAGGCGACCAGCCACCTCGACCCGCAGACCGAACGCCACGTCGACGGCGCGCTCGCCGAACTCGCCGTCACCCGGATCGTCGTCTCCCACCGGCTCAACGCCGTGCGCAACGCCGACCAGATCCTCGTCCTCGAACACGGCCGGATCGTCCAACGCGGCCGCCACGACGAGCTGATCGAGCAGGACGGCGTCTACCGCTCGCTGTTCGGCGCGGCCGACAGCGACGTACGCCCCGCCCCGAGCCACTGAATCCGACGGGCCCGACGCCCGTCCCCGGAACCCCGGTCGGCCACCCGGCCGCCCGGTCGCGCAACCACCCACCGAAAGGCAGGACCGCCATGAGCGACGACAGCATCGCCCGCGCCTGGAAGGACCCGGAGCACACCGCCCGCGCCACCGCCCCCGCCCACCCCTCCGGCGAGGTCGACCTCGGCCTGATGGTCGGCGGCCTCTCCGACGAGGAGGGCGGCAGCGAGGCCCTCGGCAGCGCCGGCTGCTGCCCCACCTGGGCCACCGGCACCCACTGCTGACGGCCGGCCCACCTCCACTCCCGGAACCCGAAACGGAAGGAACGCCATGAGCGACGAGGACATCGTCCGGTCCTGGAAGGACCCGGAGGCGCACACCGCCCCCGGCCACCCGCTGGGCGAACCGGACCTCACCACCCTCACCGGAGGCGAGCAGGAGATGACCATCTTCGACATGTGCAGCAACCAGACCGCGTGCGGCACTTGCGGCAGCCTCAGCTACGGCTGCTGCTGACCGGCCCGGAAGGAGTCGAACCATGAGCGACGAGGACATCGCCCGGTCCTGGAAGGACCCGGAGGCCGCGCACACCGCCCCCGGCCACCCGCTGGGCGAACCGGACCTCACCACCCTCACCGGTGGCGAGGAGCAGATCACCGTGTACGACATCTGCACCACCAACATCACCGGCTGCGGCACCTGCGGCAGCTTCAGCTTCGGCTGTTGCTGAGCGGACCGGAAGGAGTCGAACGATGAGCAACGAGGACATCGTCCGGTCCTGGAAGGACCCGGAGGCGCACACCGCCCCCGACCACCCCCTCGGCGAACCGGACCTCACCACCCTCACCGGAGGCGAGGAGCAGATCACCATCTTCGACATCTGCCCCCTGCAGACCGGCTGCGGCACCTGCGGCAACTACACCCTCGGCTGTTGCTGAGCGACCGGAAAGGAGTCGAACCGTGAGCGACGACGAGGTCGTCCGGTCCTGGAAGGACCCGGAGGCGCACACCGCCCCCGGCCACCCCCTCGGTGAACCGGACCTCACCACCCTCACCGGAGGCGAGGAGCAGATCACCTACAACGACCTCTGCGGCGACACCGACCGCAGTTGGTGCGGCACCTGTGGCAGCTTCAGCTACGGCTGCTGCTGATCCGCGGGCGCCCCTGCGCACAGGACGTCGGGTCCGGCCCTCTCCCCGGAGGGCCGGGCCCCCGTTCGTTCCGGCGTTCGTTCCCGTGTTCGCCCCGGGGGACCGTTGCCGGGAGGCGGCACCACGCCCGAAGCTACGATGGTTACCCGGCGGCCGGCCCCGTGCTCCAGCGTCGCCGGGACCGGAAGTGACGGCGCAGGAGGCGGAGATGGCGGAAGCCGGGGCGAGCACGCTCGCCGAGAAGATCGAGGCGCTGTTCCGCACGGTCCGGCGCCCCAACCGGGAGCAGTACAGCAACGAGGACGTGGCGCGCGCCTGCCGCGAGGCCACCGGCGAGACCTTCTCGGCCACCTACCTGTGGCAGCTGCGCACCGGCAAGCGGGACAATCCGACCAAGCGCCACCTGGAGGCGCTGGCGGCGTTCTTCCACGTCTCACCTGCCTACTTCTTCGACGACCGCCCCGAGGAGATCGTCGCCGAACTCGCCCTGCTGGAGGCGCTGCGGGACGCCGGTGTCCGGAACATGGCGCTGCGGGCGGTGGAACTCTCACCCGAAGCCCTGGACACGGTCTCCGATGTGATCGAGACTATCGCTCGCCGGGAGGCTGCCAGGGGCAAGTCCTCCCAGTGAGCACGACGTGGTGCCGCCGAGGAGGCACCCCGCGACGGTTGACCGGCCACGTCGGCCCCGGCGGATAGGCGAGGCGCGCATTGCGGTGGATCCGACGGCACGGCGGAATGATGCGGCGCTGCCGCGCGATCAGCGAGTCGCTCGACCTCCCCGACCCGTTCGACGCCGCCGAGCTCGTCGCCCGCCTCGCCCGCGACCGCGGCCGCCCGATCGACCTGATCGCCGTCCCCGCGAAGCCCGGTGCTCCCTGCGGACTGCTGGTGACGACCGGTCAGGCCGACTACATCGTGTACGCCGAGGACACCACCGAGGTGCACCGCCAGCACATCCTGGTGCACGAGTACGCCCACCTGCTGCTGGGCCACGCCGACAGCCCCTCACCCGACCCCGGGCTCACCCGCGGCCTGCTGCCGCACCTCTCCCCGACGATGATCGGGAAGGTCCTGGGGCGGACCGTCTACCTCGAACCCCAGGAACAGGAGGCGGAGTTGCTCGCCTCGCTGATCCTCAAACGGGCCCTGCTGCCCGGCGGCCGCCCGTCCGGCGCCCAGTCCCGCGACGCCGAGTGGGCGCACCGGCTCTTCCCCCTGCTGGGCACCCGCCGCCCGCCGGGCCCGCATGACTGACCCCGTCCTCGCCGGCGCCGCGGTGCTGCTGCTCGGCCTGAGCACGTACCGCTTCTTCGCGGGCGGGCGCCGCGGCCGCACACCGGCCCTGCGCCACACCTGCTGCTTCGCCTGGTGCTTCGGCGCCTTCCTTGCGCTGATGGCCGGTCAGACCAGGGCGGACATCGACCACGGAACCGGCCTGGCGGGCCTGTCCGGCATGTTCACCGACCACCTCAAGATGGGCTCCGCCGGGTTCCTCGCACTGACCGCCGTCTCGCTGCGCCGTCCCGCGGACGACGCCCGGGCGCCGCGCCTGCGCCTGCGCCAGGCCGGCACCGCCCTCGCGGTCCTCTCGGCGACCGCCCTGTTCCTGCTCGCCGGGATCCGCGAGGACAGCGGCCAGATGGTGGCCACCGGCGCGTTCGGCCCGGTGGCGCTGGCCGGCTACGACCTGGTCATCACCGGCTACGTGACCTGCTGCCTCGTCACCCTGGCACGCCAGACGCTGTACTGGACCCGCCAGGCCGACACCACGGCGCTGCGCACGGCCCTCGGCCTGATCACCCTCACCGCCGCCGTCGGCCTGCTCTGGGCCGCGTGGGGGTTCGACGACGTCCTCGGCGCCCTGCGCTCGGGCCGCCAGCTGACCACCGAGGACCCGGTCTCGCTGGTGCTCGGACGGCTGTGCGCGGTCCTGCTGCTGGCCGGTGCCACCACCCTGCTGTGGGCGCGGGCCGGCCGCGCCGCCCGGCGCTGGCGGGCCGCGTACCGCAGCTACCGGTCACTCGGGCCGCTGTGGCGGGCGCTGCACGCGGCGTTCCCGCAGATCGCCCTCAGCTCCGGCCGGATGCCGCCGGCCGACGCCGAACTCGCGCTCTACCGCCGGGTCATCGAGATCCGGGACGGACTGCTGATCCTGCGCCGCTACCGCACGGCGGAGCCGCCGGCGGGGGCCGGCGGCGCGCCCCGCGGCACCGAGGCCGCGGCGCGGGCCGAGGCCACCAGGATCGCGGACGCCCTGGCCCGCGCCCGGGCGCGGGATCCCGACGACAGCGCCCCCACCGCGGCCCCTCCGGCGGCCGAGCCCCACCTGCCGCACGTCGGCGGCATGGAGGCGGAGACCCGCTGGCTCGGCCAGATCGCCCAGGCCCTCCGGACCCTGTCGCCCCGGGCCGCCGGGCCCCGCTGAACCTCGCGCGGCGCCCGAACACCCCTCACGACCAGCATGGTTACTGTTCGCAACCGCCTCTCGATCCGGAATCTGACCCTCCGGCTTCTTTCTCGGATGTGAGTTGCGCCACAACAGGCCAGGCAGTTTATCCGTTTTTGACGGAGCTGCTCCCCGTCTGACGGTGCATCGGCGAGTGTGCGGATCCTCGCGGCTTTCTCATGAACCTTTGACAGTCGTTTAAGCGTCCATGAAGATCCGCTCAACCTTCGCCCACACACCGGAAGTCGGAGCTTACGCACAGTGAGAACAGCAGCAAGACGGTCGGGCGGCCTGCTCACCGCGGCACTCGCCGCGGTCGCGCTGGCCGCGACGGCAGTGGCCCCGGCCGCCGCCGCAGTCCCCGGCGGAACACCGCCGCCCGGCGTGACGGACGCCCAGGACAGCGCGGAGAGCCTGGCCGTCAAGGAAGCCGCCCGCACCGGCAAGCCGGTCGAGGTGCTCGCCAAGCGCGGCGAGTCCAGCGACACCGTCGCCCAGCCCGACGGCAAGCTGAAGACCACCACCTACGTCCAGCCCAAGAGGGTGCGCAAGAACGGCACTTGGGTGGACCTCGACCCGACGCTGCAGACGCTGCCCGACGGCGCCGTCGCCCCCAAGGGCTCCACCGCCGACCTGCGGTTCTCCGGCGGCGGCAGCGAGCCGCTGGTCCGGATGGCGCGGGCCGGCAAGGAGCTGAAGCTCAGCTGGCCGAAGCCGCTGCCCAAGCCGAAGGTCACCGGCGCGACCGCCGAGTACACCTCGATCCTGCCGGACGTGGACCTGCGGCTGACCGCCACCAAGACCGGGTTCACCCAGGTCATCGTGGTGCGCACGCCCGAGGCCGCGAAGAACCCCGAGCTGGACCAGCTTCGACTCGGCCTGCACGGCGACGGCCTGACCGTCAGCCAGGAGGCCGACGGCACGCTCAAGGCGAAGGACCCGTCCGGCGGCGGCACCGTCTTCGAGGCGCCCGTCCCGGTCATGTGGGACTCCACCAAGCCGGCCACCCCGGCCGCGGCCCCCGCAGCCCCCGCTGCCCCCGCGGCCGCCGCCCCCAAGGCGCTCAAGGCCGCCCCGCAGCAGGCCCCGCAGGCCGAGGCCCCGGCCGCCGCCCCCGCCCCGGCCCAGGCCGCCCCCGCCGCCGGTCAGCCCGATCCCACCGCGTACGGCGAGGGCGACCTGCCCGGCGAGGGCGCCAAGATGACCCGCCTCAAGGTCGACCTGCCCAAGGACGGCCTGCTGCTCACGCCCGACCAGGCCATGCTGGACGCCCCGGACACGGTCTACCCGGTGATGATCGACCCGGCGTGGAACACCCCGCACGCCGGCGACTGGGCGGGCGTCTCGCGCACCTACCCGAACCAGGCGTACTGGCACTTCACGTACAACAGCACCTACGTCCACGACTGGGGCGTCGGCTACTGCGGCGACACCTCGCGGTGCGCGCCGACCGACGTGAAGCGGGCGTTCTTCCAGGTGCCCAACCCGTTCGCCGGCAAGCAGATCCTCAGCGCCACCTTCGGCACCTACGAGAGCTGGTCGTACTCCTGCGACGCCCGTCCCGTCGAGCTGTGGAACACCGGCTACATCTCCCCCGGCCTGAACTGGAACAGCCAGAACGCCTCCGGGTTCTGGGGCCGCTACCTGCAGACCATCAACACCGCCAAGGGCTGGAGCGGAAGCTGCCCCGGCGGCTGGCTGGAGTACGGCGCGGACGGCGCGGTGCGCAACCTCGTCCAGGACGCCGCCAACTGGGGCTGGCCGACCATCACCTTCGGTCTGAAGGCCCAGAACGAGGGCGACACGCTCGCCTGGAAGCGCTTCACCGACGACGCCTACCTGTCGGTGTACTACAACCTGCGGCCCAACCAGATCCCGATGTCCGACATGACGATGTCGCCGGGCTCGGTCTGCCAGTACCCGGGCATCAAGATCAACAAAATGCCGCAGGTCACCACCCGGGCCACCGACCCGGACGGCGAGGCCATCGGCGTGCAGTTCGCGGTCGGCTGGGACGACGGCACCGGTCTGCGCCGCCGCTGGTGGTCCACCGGCTCGGAGGACGCCGCGCCGGGATGGGACACCTTCAAGGCCTCCGGCTCGATCTTCTCCTGGCCGTTGCCGACCAACCTCCCGCAGAACCTCCAGCTCGACTGGGAGGCCCGCGCCTGGGACGGCGCGCAGTGGGGGCCGTGGTCCTCCGACGGTGACCCGACCGGCTGCTACTTCATCGTCGACACCTCCGCCCCGGACGGCCCGGCGATCACCTCCAACGCCTATCCGGGCTCCAAGGACGCCACCGCGGCGCTCCCGTGGACCGACGGCGTCGGCCGCACCGGCCAGTTCACCCTCAAGTCCGCCGCCACCGACGTGGTCAAGTACCAGTGGGGCCTCGACACCTCGCCGTCCGCGGCGAACGAGGTGGCCACCAGCGGTGGCGCCGGGCAGACGATCCGCGTCCAGCCGCAGACCGCCGGCGTCCACTTCGTCTCCGCCCGGGCCGTCGACGGCGCGGGCAACGCCTCGCAGCCCGAGACGTACTACTTCAACGTCCTCGCCGGGCAGCCGCAGCGCGCCGGCTGGTCGATGGACGACAACCCCGGCGGCACCGCTGTCACCGGCACCGGCGGCAGCTTCGACACCGCCCTCGGCTCCGGCGCCACCCCGGGAGCACCCGGCCACCTCAACGAGGGCCTCTCCCTGGACGGCACCTCCAACGCCTACGCCGAGGCCTCCTCCGCCGTCCTGGACACCTCCCGCAGCTTCACCGTCTCCTCCTGGGTCAAGTTCAACGGAGGCGACTACAACCGCGCGGCGGTCAGCCAGAGCGGCCCGGACTACTACGCCTTCCAGCTCGGCATCGAGAACGTCGGCGGCGTCTCCAAGTGGGGCTTCAAGGTCCAGACCGCGGCCGGCAACCAGGACGCGACCACGATCGGCGTGCAGTCCGCCGACCCGGCGACGACCGGCGCGTGGACCCACCTGACCGGCGTCTGGAACGCCGACGCGAAGACCATCCAGCTGTACGTCAACGGCACCCTCGCCAAGTCGGCCGTCGTGGGCACGGTCTGGGACGGGCACGGCCCGCTGGAAATCGGCCGCAACCGCTGGAAGGGCCAGTGGGTGGGCAACTGGCCCGGCTCGATCGACGAGGTCCGGGTCTGGGACCGCTCCCTGAGCACGACCGAGGTCGCCGACGTGGCCGTGGACAAGCAGCTCGCCACCGGGCGCCCGGCCAAGGCGGTCTGGCACCTGGACGGCGCCTCCGCCAAGCCGGCCGGCACCGCCGAGACCGACAACCTGACCGCCTACAACGGCGTCGCGCTCGGCCAGCCCGGCATCGCCGACAAGGCGATCCACCTGGACGGCGTGGACGACTACCTGCGCGGCACCCGCCCGCAGGTCGACGGCAGCCGGGACTTCTCGGTCTCCGCCTGGGTGAAGCTGCCGGCCCCCGCCGCCAACGACACCACCGCGAAGATCGCCGTCACCCAGATCGGCCAGCACAACAGCGAGTTCTCGCTGTACTACTCCACCTACTGGAAGCGCTGGATCTTCGGCCGCTACAAGGAGGACACCTCCGCCGACACCCTGGTGCGCACCTGGCAGCCCGACTGCACCCCGGGCACCCAGATCAACGGCGCGCCCTGCTTCGCCGGCACCACCGGCGAGTGGACCCACCTGCTGGGCGTCTCCGACACCGCCGCCAAGAAGCTGCGCTTCTACATCAACGGCTTCCTCGTCGGTGAGTCGGACTACACCCAGAACGCGCCGTGGGCCAACCCCGGCCCGCTGCAGCTCGGTGCCGTCAACCGCGAGGGCGTCAACGGCGAGTTCTTCGGCGGCGACATCGACGACGTGCGGGTCTACGACCGCGTCGTCACCGGCCCGGAGGCCGGCGCCCTGGTGCAGCAGCGCCCGCAGCTGGCCGGCCGCTGGAAGCTCTCCTCGGCCACCGGCACCCCGGCCGTCACTCCCGACGAGGGCCCGGCCAAGGCCGGCGCCCAGCTCGGCGGCGGTGCCTCGATCAAGGCCGACGGCGGCGTCCTGCCCGTCCCCGGCACTCTGCTGCTGGACGGCACCACCGGCTACGCGGCGACCGCCTCGACCCCGCTGCACACCGGCCAGAGCTTCACCCTGGCCGGCTGGGCGAACACCGCGGGCGTCCCGGCCCGGAAGATGACCGCCCTGTCGGTCGCCGGCGCCAACAACAGCGCCGTCGCCGTGCGCTGGGTCCCGCTGGGCAACGACGCCAACGGCCAGCCGTACGGCCAGTGGCAGGCCGAGGTCCGCGACTCCGACGCCACCGGCGCGACGCGCACCCTGACCGCGCACAGCTCCGCCGTCTCCGTCATGGAGAACTGGACGCACCTGGCGGTCAGCTACGACGCCTTCACGGACCGGCTGGTCCTGTACGTCAACGGCCAGGTGGAGAACCAGGGCTGCCCGGACGGCTCGACCGGCTGCACCCCGCACATCTCCTGGACCACCGCCCCGCAGCCCTTCGAGGCGGGCGGCGGCCTCCAGTTCGGCCGGAGCAAGGACTCCGGCGCCTGGGGCGAGTACTTCTCCGGTGAGCTGGACGACGTCTGGCTGTACCAGGGCGTGCTGAGCCCCGCGCAGATCACCAAGCTCGCCGACTACAACGTCGAGCTCGCCACCTCCACCGGGGTCTGATCCCCCCTCTCTCTGCGGGCCGGGCGGCTTCCTGCCGCCCGGCCCGTGGTCCGTCACACCCGTTTCACCCCTCAAGGAGTTGTTTCCCCATGAGCAGGAAGAGGTCGGTGCCCCGGCCGACCCGCTCCAGAGTGTCCGCGGTCATCGCGGGCACGCTGGTCGGGTCGCTGCTGCCGGCACTGCCACTGGCCGCCGTCGCGGCGGCCGCGGAACCGTACACCAAGCCCTCGGCGGTCTCCCCGGAGAAGCCGGTCAAGGGCTCGGACTCCAAGACCAAGGACCGCAAGGCCGACACCACCGTCAGCAGGACCGACGGCAAGCACGGCGCCCTGCCCGCCGCGGGCAGCGCCACCGTCGACGTCCCCGGCGAGAAGGGCAAGGCGGTCAAGGCCGGCAAGCTGCCGGTCGCCGTCTCCTCCTCCGGTGCGGCGGGCAAGGCGAAGGTCGAGCTGCTCGGCCAGGACGCCGCCACCAGGGCCGGCATCAACGGCGTGCTGCTGACCGTCTCCGGCGCGGACGAGAACAGCGGCCTGGCCGTCGACTACTCGTCCTTCGCCCAGGCGGCGGGCTCCGGCTTCGGCTCCCGGCTGAAGCTGGTCCGCCTGCCCGAGTGCGCGCTGACCACCCCCGACCTGCCCGAGTGCCGGGTGCAGACCCCGCTGCCGGGCGGCAACGACGTGGCGAAGCAGACCGTCGCCGCGGACGCGCTGACGGCGGCCCCGGCCGGGTCGATGCGGCTGGCGTCCGCGCCGGGCGCCATGGTCGTGGCGGCCACGGCCGGAACGGCCGGGCCGAGCGGCGACTACAAGGCGACGCCGCTCACCTCGGCGTCCTCCTGGTCGACGTCCCTGAACAGCGGATCGTTCAGCTGGTCGTACGACATGCCGCTGACGGCGATGCCCGGCGGGCTGACCCCGAAGATCGGCCTGTCCTACAACTCCGGTGCGATCGACGGGCGGACGGCCAACAGCAACAACCAGGCCTCCTGGGCGGGCGACGGCTTCGAGCTCTCCCCCGGATTCGTGGAGCGCAGCTACAAGGCCTGCGCGGACGACGGTGCGCCCAAGACCGGCTCCGCCAGCCCGGGCGACCTGTGTTGGGCCACCGACAACGCCACCATCAGCTTCGACGGGCACTCCGGCGAACTGATCCCGGTCTCCGGCGACGAGTGGCGGATCAAGGGCGACGACAACACCAAGGTCACCCGCGTCCGCGACAACGGCCGGGGCAACGGCGACAACGACGGCGAGTACTTCCGCGCCACCACCACCGACGGCACCAACTACTACTTCGGCTACAACCGCCTGCCCAACTGGAGCGCCGGCAAGCCGGAGACCAAGTCCGTCTACACCGTGCCGGTCTACGGCAACAACGCGGGCGAGCCGTGCAACGGCGCCGACTTCGCGTCCTCGTGGTGCCAGCAGGGCTGGCGGTGGAACCTGGACCTGGTGGTCGACGCCCACGGCAACGACATCACGTACTGGTACACGCCCGAGACCAACAACTACGGCCGCAACCTGAAGGCCACCGACCGCACCCCCTACATCCGCGGCGGGCGCCTGGACCACATCGAGTACGGCCAGCAGCAGGGCGACATCCACTCGGCCACCGTCAAGCCGATGGGCCGGGTCGAGTTCGGCACCGCCGAACGCTGCCTGGAGAGCAACGCGGCGCTCTGCGACCCGGCGAAGATCGACACCAACCGGCAGTACTGGTACGACACCCCGTGGGACCAGAACTGCAAGGACGGCACCGACTGCACCGGCCAGAACTCGCCGACCTACTTCACCCGGACCCGCCTCACCTCCGTCACCGCCAAGACCCTCCAGGCGGACGGGAGCTACGCCGCGGTCGACACCTGGAGCCTGACCCACCAGTGGGGCACCGCCGACTTCGACTACCAGCTGCTGCTGGACTCCATCCAGCACACCGGCTCCTCCGCCACCCCGGCGATCGCCCTGCCCAAGACCGGCTTCGCCTACAAGCAGATGGCGAACCGGCTCGACAAGGTCGGCGACGGCCGCATGCCGTTCATCAAGCAGCGGCTGGGCACCATCACCGACGAGCAGGGCGGCCAGATCGACGTCAACTACTCGGCCGCGGCCTGTGACTGGAACAACCTGCCCACGCCGCAGAGCAACACCACCCGCTGCTTCCCGCAGATGTACCAGCCGTCCAACGACGTGCCGGTGACCACCGAGTGGTTCAACAAGTACGTCGTCGACGCGGTCATCGCCACCGACCGCACCGGCGGCGCACCCGACATGGTCACCCACTACACGTACCTCGGCGACGCCGCCTGGCACTTCGACGACGAGGACGGCCTGACCCCGGCCAAGCTCAAGACCTGGTCCCAGTGGCGCGGCTACGCCCACGCCCGGGTCGAGACCGGTGGCGTGACGGGGATGACCACCCAGGCCGACCACTGGTTCCTGCGCGGCATGGACCAGGACCGCAACAACCCCGCCGACAAGAACAGCAAGCGCAGCGTCACCGTCGACGACGGCCAGGGCACCGTCCTGACCGACGACCAGGCCTGGTCCGGCTTCGAGTACCGCAGCGAGCAGTACGACAAGCCCGGCGGCGTGGTCCTCTCCAAGTCCGTCAGCACCCCGTGGAAGAAGGAGACCGCCAAGCGCTCCAACGACTGGGGCACCACCACCGCCAACCTCACCGGCACCCAGGCGAGCAGGACCTTCACCTCGCTCGACAAGGGCGCGGGCGCCGCCTGGCGCGAGACCCGCACCTCGACCTCCTTCGACGACTACGGCCGTGCGACGCAGAGCGAGGACCTGGGCGACGTCGCGGTCGGCACCGATGACACGTGCACCCGCACGACGTACGCCGACAACACCGCGGCGTGGATGCTGACCGGCAGCATCCAGGTCGAGACGGTCGCCGCCAACTGCTCGGCAGCCGTGAACCGCGACACCCAGGCGGACGGGACCTCCGCCGTCCTGTCCGACGTCCGCACCCGCTACGACGGCCAGGCCTACGGCGCCGCCCCCGTCAAGGGCGACGTCACCACCGTGCACACCCTGAAGTCCCGCTCCGGCAACCGGGCCACCTACCTGGACGGCACGACCCACTACGACGCCTACGGCCGTTCCGACAGCACCACCAAGCTGGCGTCCACCACGGTGTTCGACACCACGGGCACCACGGCACCCGTGACCACGGCCAGCCCGCTGGCGCAGACCACCACCACCGGCTACGCCCCGGCGAACGGCCGGCCGACCAAGGTCACCACGACCGGACCGCCGGTGGTCGCGGGCAACCCCGCCACCGCCATGGTCTCAGTCGCGGACGTCGACCTGCTGCGCGGCCTGACCATCGACACCGTCGACGCCAACAACCGCCGCACCGACACCCTGTACGACGCACTCGGCCGCACCCTCAAGGTCTGGCTGCCGAACCGCTCCAAGGGCAGCGGCCAGACCCCCAACCACGAGTTCGGCTACACGGACAACGACGGCCAGATCCGCGTCGTCTCCACCAAGGCGCTCAACGCCGACGGCTCCCAGGCCACCGCGTACACCCTGTACGACGGTTTCGGCCGGGCCCGTCAGACCCAGTCCCCCGGGGACAACGGCGGCCGGGTCCTGACCGACACCTTCTACGACGAGCACGGCCAGGCCGCGCTCGCCTACGCCGGCTACTACGCGACGGGCGCGCCCTCCGGCACGCTGTTCAAGGTCGAGGACGCCACCGGCGTCGAGACCCAGACCGCCAGCACCTTCGACGGCCTCGGCCGCGTCGTCAAGTCCACCACCCTGGCGGGCAACGGCGTCGGCACCCCGATCGCCACCACCCTCACCGAGTACGACGGCGACCGGGTCACCGTCACCCCGCCCCAGGGCGGCACCCCGTCGACGAGCATCAAGGACGCCCGCGGCCGCACCACCGAAATCCGCCAGTACCGCGGGGGCTCCCCCGGTGGCGCCTACGACACTATCCGGTACGGCTACGACCAGGCGGGGCACACCACCCAGCTGACGGACCAGTACGGGACGCAGTGGAGCTGGACGTACGACCAGCAGGGCCGACAGGTCAAGACCGTCGACCCCGACTCCGGTACGTCGGTCAGGACCTATGACGACCGCGGCCGACTCGCCACCAGCCGGGACGGCAACAACCAGACCCTGGCCTACGTCTACGACAACCTCGACCGCCAGATCGAGCTGCACTCCGGGTCCGTCTCGGGCCCGCTGCTCACCTCGCAGACCTGGGACCCGGCCGGCAACAAGGGTCTGATCTCCTCGGCCACGCGGTACTCCACCGTCGGCGGCGCCACCTACCCGTACACCACGACCTGGTCGCTGTACGACGCGCTGGGCCGCGCGAACCGCAGCACGCTCAGCGTTCCGTCCGTCCCCGGCCAGGAGGCCCTCGCCGGGAACTACATCAGCGGCACCACCTACCGGCTCGACGGCAAGCAGCAGAGCACCAGCTACCCGGCGGCCGGCAACCTCGCGGCCGAGTCGGTGGCCTACGGCTACGACTCCCTCACCCGGATGATCACGGCCGAGGGTCTGAGCAGCTACCTCACGAACCAGACCTACAGTCTGACCAGCAAACCGCTGCAGAGCACCCTGTCCGACGGGACCGCGAACAAGCAGCTCTACATCACCAACGCCTACGAGTGGGGCACCCAGCGGCTGGCGTCCAGCCGCACCGACCAGTACGGCCAGGCGAACCCGCTGCGCGCGGCCGCGTACACCTACGACCAGTCCGGCAACGTCACCTCGATCACCGACACCTCGCGCTCCGGCACTGACCGGCAGTGCTTCCAGTACGACTACCTGGCCCGGCTCACCGAGGCGTTCACGCCGAGCGGCACCGGATGCCCGGCCAAGCCCGACGCCAAGGCGCTAGGCGGCCCGGCGCCGTACTGGACCAGCTGGCAGTTCAACCCCGACAGCACCCGGGACACCCAGACCCGGCACGACACCACCGGAGACCCCACCAAGGACGTCACCACCAAGTACAACTACCCCGGCCCGACGGCCGCCCAGCCGCACACGCTGAAGAGCACCAGCGGCACCGGCGTCCTCGCCGAGACCGCCGGCTACGACCCCGCGGGCAACACCATCGCCCGCCACCGGGACCTCACCGCCGGGGCCACCAGCGACCAGGCGCTGACCTGGGACGCCGAGGGCAAGCTCGGCAAGGTCGTCGACACCGTCAAGAACGGGCCCGTCACCAGCACGAAGACGACGGAGTACCTGTACGACCCCAGCGGCAGCCGACTGACCTCTCACGTCCTGGACAGCGCGAACCCGAGCGCCGAGAGCTGGACGCTCTACCTCGGCGCCACCGAGCTGACCCTGACCAAGGGCGCGGCCAAGCCCACCGCCACCCGGTTCTACTCGCTCGGCCAGGCCTCGGCCGTGCGGACCGACGACAACAAGGTCGCCTTCCAGGTCGCCGACCACCACTCCACCGCCGAACTGAACGTCGACGCGGCCACCGGAGCAGCGGCCCAGAAGCGGACCACGCCGTACGGCGAACAGCGCGGGACGGCTCCCGCCACCTGGTCGGGCAACCACGGGTTCCTGGGCGGCGTCAACGAGCCCACCGGTCTGGTCCACCTCGGAGCGCGCGACTACGACCCGTCCCTCGGCCGGTTCCTCAGCATCGACCCGCTGTTCGACCCGACCAGCCCCAAGGAGCTGAACGGGTACGCCTACTCGGGCGGCAACCCGACCAGCACCAGCGACCCCGACGGCCGCAAGATGTGCGCCGACGACTGCTCCGGCAACGACATGGCGCTGCACGGCTGGGTCGGCATGAACGGCGTCTTCCACGAGCCGACCATGGGCGACCAGTGCGTCACCCACTGCACCGACGACGGTGACGACGACGAGGTCCCCAGCACGCGTGGTGGCGGTGGCGACGGCGGATCGCCGTCCCCGACCAAGACCACCAAGGGCACCGCGGAGAACCGCAAGAAGTGGCACGAGGCCCGCGTGGCCTGGCTGATGCAGCCGGACAACCCGATCATCGGCGAGTACCTGGAGAAGATCCGGGAGATCAACAAGAAGTACTGCCACCGCTCCGCCCGGGACGGCTGCGGCTTCGCCAACATGGCGCAGGACCTCGTGGACCGGAACTACGTCGAGGACATCGCCGGCCGGATCGACGAGTCCGAAACCCCCTTCGACGAGGACCGGTTCAGGACGCTGACCAAGAAGGGGAGCAACCTCACCACCTGGTCGCTCAGCAACAGCGAGTACGCGATAGCCTTCCAACTGGCTCAGGGCGGATCCCACGTCAAGGCGACACTGGACGACGGCGGAAAGTCCGGAAAGGGTTTCGACGCCTGGGTCGACGGAGTGCCGTCCGAGTTCAAGGAGACCAAGCCCGGACCGAACGCCGTCCACGACAACATGAGGAAGTCCAACGGGAAGGGTGCGGTGCGTACCTACATCCGCATGCCGGACGACTACTCCGCCAAGACCGCCATGGCGAGCCTGGACGACTACCTGCGCAGGCGGAGTTCGGACTTCCAGGAGTACCACATCTGGGCGGCCGGAGACCCGAGCGGCTGGAGCATCAGCGGCACGATCGGTGGCGGCTACAAGTGCAAGGGCCACGGGTGCTGAGACCATGTCGACCGATGCCGCCATCCTGGTAAGACGACCCTCCGGTCCCGCCCTCACCGCCCGGGAGATCTCCGACGTCCTCACGCTGACCGCCGATCCGCTCACGGATCCGTGGCACCACGTCGTGGGCACGGACGGGTCGAAGTTCCGGCTCCGGCTGAGCAGCGCGCCCGGCGACCTCTCCGGGCCGGCCGTCGAGTCGTCCGGTGCCGGGGAGCGGGACTACGACTGCTTCATCCACGTGTCCATCTACTGGACGACCGAGGAGACCGACGACAGCATCGGTTCGCTGCGGGCGTTCTGCCGCTCCCTCGTCGCCGAGCTGCACACCGTGTGGCCGGAGGCGGAGTCGGTGTTCGAGGTCGATGACGCCTACAGCTACCGGGCCCTCCCGGAGCCGTCCCAGGGCGTGGTCGACCTGCGGCTGGGGAGCGGGGCTCCGCCCGCGGAGCTCGGCTTCTCCCTGGTCGAGGCGGCCAACCGCGCCGCCTCGGGCACCGGACTCGTCTTCAGCGAGGACGAGCCCGGCCGGCACATCGTCCCGTCGGACGGCGCGGGCGACTCGGTGACCTACACCGTGTCCCACCGGGCGGAGGAACTCCCCTTCGCTGCCGGGGCGCGCTCCGCCGCCGCCCCGCTCGACGCCCGGAAGTTGGGCGAGTTCACCGAGCGCCTACTCGCCGAACTCGCCCGGCACACCGACGGCGCCGACCTGGCCTGCTGGGTGAACGGCCGGCTCTACCGCTACGAGGTGGAGCTCACGCCGCCGCTCGACTGACCTGATGCGCACTGAGGGGCCCCGACCGCTGCCTGCGGTCGGGGCCCTGCGCGTATTCGACATCGGCCCGCCCACGACGGCCGACGTTCGTAGGCGGGACACTGTGTGCGGCGCTGGAGGCGATCGCCGTCGCGGCGCCCGGGTGGCCTGCCTCGTGGACGGATCCGAACGGGACCAGCTCAGCGGTGCACCGGGGCGGACGGATACATCCTGCACGAGGCCGTCACCTCCGCCACGGCCCCGGCGATGGCCCGGCGATCGCCGAGGTGGAGCCGCAACCCTGCCAGGCCCATTGCCCGTTGGGGCTGCGTTCCAGGAAGTACCCGTCGTCGGTGGCGGTCACCGCGAAGTCGAACGCACCGTAGACCAGCCGGAACTCGGCTGGTGCGGTAACCGGGAAGGTTCACCGTGATCGGAAGGCGGTCCGTGGTTGGGTCGAGCGCACGCGAAACGGCTGGTATTACTGGGGTATGCAGGAAGAGACCGCACGCTCCGCGATCGACACGTTCATCTCCGCGTTCAACGCCTCGGACGACAGCTATGTGACTGCCCTGCTCTCCCAGGCCCTGACCTCAGACGTGATCTTCTGGGGGCCGCTGGGTCGCACCGAAGGGATCGGGGCGGTCGAGCGGTTCGTGCTGGACATCCGACGCCACCCGGCCGGGACCGGCACGATGGTGCGCTGCTCAGCGGTGGACATGCCTGACGAATGGGCCCGGTACCAGTGGGTCTTCACCACGCCTGACGGAGGCCCCCGCCTGGCGGGAACGGATGTCGTCCACCTGCGACGGAGCCTCATCGACCAGATCATCGTCTTCGCGGGGGAGATCGAGCCGTGCGCCTCCTGATTGACGTCCTCCCGGTCCTTTAGGGCCGGGAGGAGGTCAGGACACTGCTTAGCGAGTGTCAGCTCCCGATCGGGAACTCACCCGCCTGGATCGCAACGATGAAGGAGTCCCAGGAGGCGGCCGGGAAGACGAGCGCCGGGCCGTGGGGGTCCTTGGAGTCACGCACGGGGACGAGGCCGGGGAATCCGGGGGCCACCTCGATGCAGTCGCCGCCGTTGCCGCCGCTGTGGCTGCTCTTGCGCCAGTCGGTCGCGTTGAGCTCGATCCTCGTCATCAATGAACCCCTTCAGCGCATCGGCGATCAGTGCAAGCGAGTCGGCGACTGGCAGTGCCGCCCCGTGGGCCAGATCATAGCTGCGGCGATGCGCCGCCACGATCGCCGGATCGTCACTGGCGTGCCCGCGATCCAGACTCTCGGAGTACACGCAGTTCCGACCGTCAGGCATCTCCAGCATCACCATGGACTTGTCGATGATGGCCTGTCGGGAGCCGAATGGCGCGACCTGGATGATCACGTTCGGGAGTTCCGCAACAGTCAGCAGGTGTTCCATCTGGCGTCGCATGACACCGGGACCGCCGAAGACGGTTCGAATGGCGCTCTCGTCCAGAATCACCAGCAGCAGCGGGCCCTCCGGATCGAGGAAGCGCGTCTGCCTCGCCAGTCGAGCCGCCGTCCGCTCCTCGATCTCTTCTGGCTTTCCGGCCGCATCGCTGATGCCGAAGACGGCCTCCGCGTACTCCCGGCACTGCAGCAGTCCGTGAATGACGGCCAGTTGGAAGATCCGTGCGGCTACCGCCTCGGCTTCCATGTCGACATGGATCTGGAACCAGTTCGGGTGTTCAACCTCGGCATTCCAGTCGACCCGATCCCAGAGCCGCTTCAGCGACCCGCCCGTGTCGAGCAGCACGTCGGCCCGCTCGACCATCTCCGGCGGCATGCGCCTCTGGCCGGACTCATACCTTGTGATGTTCGGTCGAGTGCAGTGCAGGAGCCTCGCCAGCTGCTCCTGCGTGTAGCCGGCCACCTCCCGGTAGAACCGCAGCTCTTCGCCGAAGATCCGTGCCGAACTGGCCGTCACTTCGCTCTTCAGCCGCCGGTGTGCCATGCCCGACCCCTTACGTACCGCATGTGTCTGGTACCTGATTTCGGCCATCACCGTACCTCTGCACCCCGGACACTTGAGACCGGAACGCAGTCATCTGCCTGCATAGCGTGATTGCGCGCTCCTGTCGCACGCCCCCCTCTGCCCCCGTGAGGTGCTCCCCCATGCTCAAAACCCACCAGCCCCGCGCGTTCGTCGCCCGCCTCGACTCGCGGACCGAATCCACGCCCCTGGCCCGCTACATGCTCCGGGCCTACCTCTCCGGGCTCCCCTCGGGCGAACGCTACGGCGACACGGCCGAGTTGATCCTCGGAGAGTTGTTCGCCAACGCCGTGCAGCACTCGGACGCGCCCGACGACCGGCACGTCGAAGTCCGCTTCTCGCTCGTCAGCTCCCGCCTGCGGATCGAAGTCCACGACGCCGGCTCCGGGTGCCCCGCCCTCCACGTGCCTGCCCCCGACGACGAGCACGGACGCGGACTCTTCCTCGTCAACAAGATCGCCGAACGCTGGGGCAGCGCCACCCGCCCCGGCGGCATCGGCAAGTTCGTCTGGGCCCACATCGCCCCCGCCCCGGCCCCCGCCCTCGTCACCGTCTGAAAGCCCGAACCCCCCATGAACCTCGCGACCCTCGCCCGCCACACCCTCTCCCGGGGCGCCACCCCCGCCGCCACCTACGCCCTGCTCGCCCGCCTCGGGCACCAGCCGCTGCCCGTCGCCCGCGCGGTCTGCCTCGCCCTCGACATCCCCCTCGCCGAGACCACCCGCCGCCTGGCCGACTGCCACGACGCCCTCCTCGCCGACCCCCGCCCCAACACCGAAGCCGACACCGGCGAACTCCTCGAAGCCCTCGGCGTCTTCGACATCCCCAAACCCCTCACCCCCACCGAACTCGCCGTCGTCGACCTCTTCCTGGTCGCCATCGACGCCATCGGCGGCATCCGCCCCGGCCACCAGCACGGCCTCACCCGCTGGTTCACCACCGGCAACCTCACCGCCGCCTACCTCTCCCTCGCCGCCACCCACCCCCTCCCCCGCACCGGAGACCCCACCACATACTGGACCACCCTCACCACCGCCGGCGAACTCCTCACCACGACCCCCAACCCCGACCCCCGCATCCGCTACGCCCTCACCCACTGCCGCACCCAGACCGCCACGCGGCGATCACGGCAGGCAGAATGACCACGGTGGCGCACGCCGCCACGGCATCAGGGAGCCCCCGCATGGCCGACCACTACCCGTACCGCATCGTCACCAGGCGCGGCGACCTGACGCTGATCTGGCGTCCCGGAGAGGGCGACGCCCCCGACGAGTTCGTCGTCGACGAACTCGTCAGCCTCCTCGCCTTCGCTGAGCTCGGGCCGCTGCAGGAATCCTGCGACCGCAACGGCTGGGAGCTCGTCCCGGAGGGCGAGGGCACGCTCGATCTGGCCGCCGTACGGCGGTGGGTCGAGCACCCCGGCCTCCCCGACCCGGTCGCGGCGGTCGAGTTGCTGGACGCGTGGAACTTCTTCGAGGACCTCTCCCACAGCCTGAAGGGCGGCCCAGCCCTTCCGTCCCAGGGGCCGGTCCATGACAGCGCCTACGAGAAGCTCTTCGGCGGCGAAGCCCTCGACGCGTCCGCCGGCGAGGAAGCCTGGACGGACGAGGAGACCACGGCCGTGCGCGAACTCCTCCGCGCGGGGCTGGACCTCTGGGAACGGGCCGTGCACGGATCCGGTGTCGGCCGATCGGCCACTACAGCCGCTACGGCCAGATGACGACGCCGTCGCGCACGACCAGCGGCATCAGCCGATGTTCCTCGTAGAACCGGGTGTATCCCAGGAGGATGCTGCCGTCCGCGAGCCGGTAGAGGAGTTCACCGGTGAGGTCGAACTGGTCGGGGGATCTCCTGCCGTCGGTCGCGGGCGTCAGGGTGCTGTCGGTCGACGTGGACGTCGAGTCGGTGAACGTGCAGGTCGAGTGCTCGGCGGTGGGGCACAGCTGCCCGGGGTGCGGGGACTGGTCGATCCGGGTGCACAGCTCCTACCTGCGGTTTCCCGTCGACGGTCCGGTCGGGGGCAGACGGGTCCGGTTGAGCTTGCGGGTGAGGCACTTCGTAGGCGGCAACCCCGGAGTTCGGGCGGTGGACGTTCGCCGAGCAGATCGAAGGGCTGACACGACGCCACGGCCGGTGGCCCGAGCAGTTGTGCGCCACGCTCGCCTCGGTCGGCCTGGCGGCTTGCCGGGCGGGCCGGCGCCCGGCTGGCCCGCCGCCGTGTTCGGGGTGTCGGTGAGCCGGATCACGGTGCTGCTTCTGGCCGAGGAGCTTCCCGACCCGGTGCCGCCGGCTCCTAGGGTGGTGGGCATCGACGAGTACGCGACGCGCAAGAGCCGCGCCTACGGAACGGTGCTGGTCGACGCCGAGATCCGCCGGCCGGTGGACCTGCTGCCCGACCGGGAGGTGTCGAGCCTGGCGGTCTGGCCGACGGCGGAGGCCGCGAGCCGGACGGCGGGGAGGTGGTTCACCCGGCGTTCGACGCGGGTTCGCCCGAGGTGGTAGCCGCATTGGCCCAGCCGGGCGGATTTACGTCACCCAGGATTGACTTTCAGACGGGCTGGCATATCGAAGGCAAAAATGGGTCGGAGCCTTGGAATCGCATGACAAAGTTTGGGTCATGGCACACGTGAAATGTCACATGGCTAGCAGTGCCTGTCTTCGAACGGTTTCTCACATCGTCTGAAGGAGAAGACCATGAACCGCATCACCCGCATCGCGGTGGGCGCCGCCGGTGCCGCCGCCCTGCTCGCGGCGCCCGTGCCGGCCTTCGCCGCCGCGACCGGCGCTGACACCGCCACCGCCACGGTCACGACTTGCAAGTACGGCCTCCAGGCCGGGTTGGCGACCTACGCCTGCGCAGACGTCACCGGCAGCAGCATCGTGATCTACGGGAAGATCGGCCTTGCCGGCCCGCCCGACGGGCCGGTGTCGTGGCAGACCCTGTACACCAATCTGTCGGCCGAGGTGGTCGGCGGCAACTCGCTTGGCTCCGTGAGCGGGAGCACGGCGTTCCATTCCACCGCGGTACAGGTGAACGGCTTCACCGCCACCGCCCCGTGCGGTTCGACAGTGCGTGCCACCTTCACGGTGCAGGGAAGCGGCCCATGGGGCACTCGGCCGGTGGTGGAAGTTCCGGTGACTTGCTGACGCTCCATCAATGTGAGTTCCGAGGCCGGGAGTTGTCAGCATCCTGGGCTCGGCCGCCGCGGCGGCCTGCATGGACCTCGTCCGCCGCAGAGGCCCACATGGATGCCCCGGCTCACGCATCCCCGGGGATGCGTGAGCCGGGGCATCCGGGCTCACGCGCCGGTCAGTACTGGGTGGTGACGGTGACGCCGCTGAAGGCGGTCTTGCCGTAGAGGGTGATGTAGCGGTAGCCGGCCGTGGTGTTGGTGACGGTCACGGTCTGGGTGGTGCCGCTGTTCGTGGAGGAGGCGGCGTAGTCCGTGTTGGAGGCCCAACTGGTGGGGCTGTAGTAGAGGTAGGCGGTCCCGGTACCGCCGGTGGCGGAGACGGTCAGCGTGGTGGTGCCGGCCGGCATGTAGATGTACATCATGTCCGCACTTCCGGCCTCGGCGGAGCGGTCGGCGCGGAAGCAGTTGTAGTCCAGCTTCCGGGTGTCGGGGTCGGTGCAGGCCACCGGTGCGGCCGGGGCGGTGACGGTGACGGTCCGGTTCGTGGTGGCCGTCTTGCCGTTGCTGTCGGTGACGGTGAGGGTGACGGTGTAGCTACCGGCGGCGCGGTAGGACTTCGCCGGGGAGGCCGCGGTACCGGTGGTGCCGTCGCCGAAGTTCCAGGCCCAGCCGGTGATGCTGCCCTTGCCCGCGGTCTCGGTGGAGCGGTCGGTCAGCTGGACGTTCAGGCCCCGCGCCGTGGCGTCGAAGGCCGCCTTCGGGGTGCCCGCGGTGAGGCAGGTGTCGGTGGCGCAGGTGTCGACCCACCTGGTGAAGTCGGCGTCGTAGGCGGTGCCGATGCCGTTGTAGTACGCGTAGGCGCGGGCGTAGTCGCCGGCGCGGAAGTAGCCGAGCATGGTCTGGACGACGCCCGGGTACCGCTCGATCATGTAGCGGGCGGCCAGGTAGCCCCAGTGGTAGGTGCGGACGACGTCGCTGTTCAGGTACGTGCTCTGTAGCAGGGTGCTGAGCGCGTAGGTGTGCTTGGGGGCCCAGGAGACCGCGTTGACGTCGGTGACGCCGCGGTAGGTGTAGGAGACGTATTCGGCGACGCCCTCGATCCACCACAGGTCGGGCACGCTGGTCTGCTGGTAGAAGTCGCCCTTCATGTCGTAGCGGGCGTCCAGGACGTGGGCGTACTCGTGGTTGAGGTTCCAGATCCGGGCGGTGAAGCCGTTCTCGTTCGGGTGCCGGTACATGAGGGAGACCGGCTGGTTGGCCGGGTCGCTCGGGGTCCCGGTCAGGGTGACCCCGCCGTTGTTGGTGTTCGCCTCGTATATCGCGCCGGCGTAGGTCTGGTAGTCGGCCTGGCTCGCGAAGACCACGAGCTGCACGGACGACTCGTACTGGCCGGGGATGGGGCCGTTGTCGCGGACGAGGCTGTGGAAGTACGCGTCCTCGCCCTTGAGGTCGGCGCAGACGGCGGCGAGTTCGGCCGCGGTGAGGTCCTGGGCCAGGACGGTGAGGGTGGCGTTGCAGGTCTGCCTGATCGGCAGCACCGCCTTGGTCAGCCGCTGCTTCAGGTCGCAGACGCCGTAGTAGGAGCACTGCTCCTTGTCGAAGAAGGCGGCCGTGTTGGCCGTGCCGACCCACAGCGGGGCGGTGGGGCCGGTCATCGACGAGCTGTCGAGCAGGGCCTTGGCCAGCGGGCGGATCCTGGCCTGGAAGGCCGGGTACTTGACGAACCGGGTCAGTTCGATGCCGGCGTTGGACTCCAGGAAGCCGGGGTAGGTTCCGAGCAGGTCGTGGTGGGTGTGGGTGAACGCGTCGAGGGTGTCGATGATGCCCGGGTCCGCGGTCACGGCGTCGACGAAGGACTTGAACTGGTGGCCCCGGTCCAGCGCGTTGAGGGCGCTGTTGACGTAGGTGAGCAGGTTCTTCGAGCTGTCGTACGCGCTGGTGTAGCCGTTCAGCACCTGCCGGTAGGTGTTCAGGTAGCGGCCCTGCTGCCCGGCGCTGTCGGTGAGGATGATGACGTCGTTGGCGACCTGGCCGTTCGCGTCGGTGACGTCCGCGGCGTGCGGGCCGGCCAGGAAGGCGTCGATGCCGCGTGTGACGGCGGCGGTCAGCGTCGCGTCGTAGGGGCCGACGTGCGCGAGGTCCTTCTCCTGCACGTAGTAGCCCGCGCGCAGGTACAGGACGACCTGCCAGGTGTCGGCGGAGTTGTCGCCGGGGTAGGAGGCGGCGGCGCTCTGGAAGGCGTCGGCCATCGTCGCCATCTGGCTCTGGCGGAACAGCGCCGAGGCGTACGGGCTGCCGCCGAGCAGGAACAGCGAGCCGATGCACTGGGGGGTCGAGGCCTTGACGTAGGACACCAGAGCGGCCCCGGTCCTGCCGGCGAAGTCGGCCGGGGTGCACGACTGGGCGGTGACCGGCCCCGCCACGAGCGCGCGCGGTGCGGCCTTGGCCAGGCCCTTGTCCGGGCCGGTCTCTTCCGGCGCCGTGACGGACAGCGGGTTGACCAGCGGCAGTTGCGCGGCCGTGAGCCGGCGGGCCTGCGGCGCGGCGGGGCTCTCGGGATCGGCGAACGGGCTGCCGGGCACCTCCGACGAGCTGCCGGAGGGCTGGTACGTGTTCGAAGCGGCCGGTGCGGGGGTGACCGGCGTGGGGGCGGCCTGGCTCGGTCCGGCGGATATGCCGAGCAGGACGGTGCCTGCCGCGGCAGCCGTGGCCAGCAGCCTGGACATGCGTGGGAGCGGACGCATCGTCTATTCCTTTGTGGGGGAAACGCGAACGGAGCGCCACGGACGTCGGGACGTGGGAGGCATCCGAAGCGTGTGACGCACCGTCTCACAGGACCGGCGGGGCGATCAATAGGGTGTGACATGTCACCTGTCTCGGATTCACCTCTGCCGAAAACGGCGGCCCTGGCACACCGGGGCCTGGCAGGCGAAGCGGTGCACCCGCAGGGCAACCGTCACGGGCCGCCCGCAGATGGGCAGATCCGACGGATAGCGCAGGTAGGAGCCGTGGACCCGCTCCGACCACGTCCCGCAATCCGGGCATGACGCACCCGGAGCAGCCACGCGGGCGGCGATCCGCACCACCGCACCGGACGCTTCGACACCGAAGACCTCCACCTGGGGCAGCACGGGAACAGCAACTCGCCGCGTGGCACCTCCGTGGCCGACTCCCGGTGCGCGTCGGTGGGTCGCCGAACCGTTCCACACTGGCCCGAGGACTCCGGCGCGGCAATACCCGGCACCGATCCCCATGTGATGCGCAACCGCTACGACCACGGCTACACGGGACGCCCCGTCAGCACGACCAGAACGGGTCGTCGTAGCGGGGGAACACGTCGAGCCGGCCGTCGGGCAGGGTCGGCTCGGGCTCGTAGGTGCCGAAGGGGTCACGGTCGCGGATGACCGGGATGGGGCCGACGGTGGCCTGGACGGTGATGTTGCCGGCGGCGCCGAAGAGCATGCACACGCCGTACCCGTCCGGTGTGGCGGCGAACATGGCGGGCTGGCGGGGGTTGACGGCGGTCATCCGGTATCCCCGGGCCTTCCAGCCGCGTTCGGTGATCCCCAGCAGCGCGCCGTACCGGGAAGGGGCGACCTTCGTCATCACATGGCGGTCCCGGGTGGCGGTGGCGTAGCCCAGGGACCGGTCCTCCGGGCCGGCCGTCTGCTCGGTGGAGCGGGGCCAGGCGTCCCAGTACCGCAGCGGGGGGCGGATGGCGGACATCGCCTCGTCGAGAAGCGCGTCGAGGGCCTGGACGGCCTGTTCGGGGGTCATGCGGAGACTTTCGGAGCGAGCGGGGAAGCGGGGCGGCGGCCCCGGGACGGCCGAGGACCCGGCGATCAGACGGACCAGTACGGGTCGTCGTACGTCGGCATGACGTCGGGGGCCCCGCCGGCCGTGGTCGGCTCGGGCGTGGGGGTGCCGAACGGGTCCTGGCCCTCCGGCACCGGGATCGGGCTGACGGTCGCCCCGATGTCGATGTTCCCGGCGGGGTGGATGGTGATGCTCACGCCGTGGCCCTCGGCGGTGGTGGCGAACAGGGCCTGGAGGTTGGCGGGCCCGGCTTCGACCTTGTAGCCCTTGGCCTGCCAGGTGTTGCGCACCGCGTCCAGCAGGGCGCCGTACTTGGCGGGGGCGACCTTGGTCATGACGTGGCGCTGGCGGGAGGCCTTGGCGTAGCCGAGGGAGTGCTCGTCCAGGCCCTTGGAGTACTGCACGGTGGCCTCCGGCCAGGCGTCCCGGCAGCGCAGCGCCGGCTGCACGCCCGAGGTCACCTCGTCGAGCAGGGAGTCGAGCTTCTGCAGGGCCTGCGCGGGCGCCATGAGCGGCCCGGGGGTCCCGCCGCCGCTCCGGCCGCCGCCCGTACCGCCGCCGCCCCCGCCGGCACAGGCGGTGACGCCGAACGCGAGGACGGCGCAGGCGACCGCCAGGACGAGGGCGGGGCGGGGGGAACGGTTCATCGGTGGTCCTGCCTCGTGACGTGGTCGTACTGTCCGGCCACGATCTGGCCGATGTTGTTGACGGATTCCAGGGTCTTCGACTGGGCGTCGTTGGGGTCGGTCATGTAGTCGGAGTGGGAGTCGAAGGAGAGCGACGGCCCGTCGGCGACCGCGAAGCGGTTGGCGCCGAACTGCTTGCTGGCCGGGTCCTGGCCGAACCAGAGCTCGTTCTCGGGGCCGAACCAGTCGTACAGCTTGTCACCGACGAAGCCCCCGAGCAGGGAACCGCCGCCGGGGCCGAGGAGTCCGGTGCCGATCTCGACGCCCGCGGCGTCGTTGGCGACCCGGTCCTTGCTCGGCAGGTGGCTGACCGGGTCGTTCTCCGCGTCGCCGACCCACACGTGCTCGGGGGCGATGTGCAGCTGCGAGGCCTTCTGCGCGCCCGTACCGGGAGAGCCGACGAGAATGATGTCGTCGGCGCCGTTGCCGCCGGGCATCTGCGCGCCCAGGCCCACCGTGGTGGAGCCGTAGCTGTGGGCGAGGGCGACCAGGTGCGCCGGCGGCCCGTCGTGGGTGGCGCGCAGGCCGGCCATGAACCGGTCGTAGGAGGCGCCGCCCTTGGACGCGCGGTCGGTCCCCATCACCTCCAGCGGGCGCAGGTCGCCGTCGGCGAGCTTCTCCAGGCCCGGCGGCGGGTCGTAGCCGAGCCAGACCATCGACGCAACCTCGGCGTTGGGGTCGGCGTTGTGCGCGGCGTTCCACACGTTCAGGGCGCGGTCGCCGTCCTTGCCGCCGACGGCGGCGAGCGTGGTGCCCAGCCCCGGCACGTACGCGCTGACGTTCTTCGCGGTGTCCGGGTTGCCGTAGCAGAGGATGCCGCGGCCCTGGCCCTCCTCGCTGACGCCGAGCAGGAACATGGGGGGCTGCTTGTCCTTGCCGGACTCCAGCCGCGCCCTGATCGCGCGGAAGCCCTCGAGCTTCTGCTTCTCGCCGTCCGTCAGCCCGGACTTGTGCTCGTACTCGGTGATGAGGTGGGCGAGGTTGAGCCGGTTGGCCTGGTTCCGGGCCTCCGCCGGGATGCCGTCGCGCATGCCCAGCAGGTCCGGATGGGACTCGATGAGCCGCTGCTGCTCGTCGGGTGCCAGCCCCTTCCACCAGGAGTTGACCTCGGTGGGCTGGGCGCCGGCGGGCGGGAACCCGGCGGCCATCAGGTCGATGCCCTGCTGGGTGACGGCCTTCAGGTCGGCGGCGGCCTTGTCGGCGTCGAGCCCCGTGCCGTTGCGGGCCCGCGCGGTCAGGTCGTCGAGCAGTTTGGCGACCTTCTGGTCGGCGTTGTCGGCGATGCCGACGGCGTGGGATATCCGGTTCGCGAGTGCCTTCGCCCGTTCGGGGACGTTGTACCCCGGGTCGTTGCGCTCGGCCTGGGACGGCGGGGGCCAGGACACGGCGCCGTCGTCGGCGACGGTCAGCCCCAGGTTCTGCGCCTCCTGCAGCGCGACCTTCAGCTCGGACTGGGCCAGCAGGAAGTTCTCCGAGGCCTCGCGCAGCAGCCCGGAGACCGCCGACATCTCGGTGTGCGCCGCGTCCAGACGGGTGCTGGTGCGCTGGAGGGAGGCGTTGGCGGCACCGGCGGCGTTGCCGACCCAGTTCGCGTTGAGGATGTGCTTGGTGACCTCGTGCTGCATCGTCTGGACGTGCTTGCCGAAGTTGCCGGCGAGGGTGTCGTACGCGGTCGCGGCCGGCTGGAGGCCGGACAGGTCGGCGTCGCGCAGCTGGGCGAGGGTGACCATCAGCCACCCGCCTGCGGCTTGAGGGAGGCGGCGCTGTTCTTGTCCGCGTTGCGGTAGCCGGCGGCGGTCTGGCCCAGCTTCAGACTGACCTGGTCGACCTCGGTGGCGAGGTTCTTCAGGCACTCCTCCCACGCGGTCGCGCAGTTCTTCAGCGAGGCGCCGACGCGCCAGCCGGACAGGGCGGCGGCGGCCTTGTCCGAGGGGTCGTGAATGGTCTTGAGCTCGTTCGGCATCGCCTCGGCGGTCTCCTTGGCCGCCTTGGCCGCCGTGTCCAGGTCCGCGGGGTTGACGCCGAAGGTCGGCGCGATCGGCGCCCCGGCCGGCGGGAGCCCGTAGAGCCCGACCGGTCCGCCCGGGTCCGCGTAGGCGTTCATGGTTGTCCGTCCCCCTGCTCGTCGACCTGTGGTGCGCGGACGAACCAGCCCTGGGGCGGCAGCGTGGCGATCGAACAGTCATGCGCCCGAACCGGTTCATTCGTGCAGGTGAACGTAGCAGACCCGGCCCGTCCCCTGGTGCCCGGCCGGCGCAGCGCCGTGGCGGCCCGATCAGGGCGCGACCGAACTGACCGGAAACTCGGGCGCGTTGGCGGCGCGGACCGACCTCTGGAGTCCCGGCGGGGGGGGGGGGGCCCCCCGGGGGGCCGCCCCGCCCGCCGCACCCCCCGCGCGGGGGGGGCCGCGGGGCGAGATAAGTAAAG